>NZ_DATEPI010000192.1:0-6290 GCF_035273305.1 Bradyrhizobium sp.
GAGATGCAGCTGGATCATCCGCTCGACCGGCTGAATATTCGTTCGGCACCCGCTTATCCGCTGCGGATGCTCGACCATTGGGACAATCTCGATGGGACGGTCGAACGTGGATACGCGGGGAAGTCGATCTGGGACTGGGCGACCCTCCCAAAAATCAAGCAACGCTACATCGATTATGCGCGCGCCAATGCCTCGATCGGAATCAACGGCGCGGTCCTGAATAGCGTCAATGCGGACCCGCGAATCCTCACGGCCCAATATCTCGCCAAGGTCGCAGCAATCGCGAACGTCCTGCGGCCTTATGGGATGCAGGTATATCTGAGTGTCAGGTTCAGCAGCCCGGTTGAAATCGGCAAACTCAAGACCGCAGATCCGCTCGATCCGCAAGTGCAGGCCTGGTGGCGCTCCAAGGCCGACGAAATTTATCGGCTCATCCCGGACTTCGGCGGCTTCCTCATCAAGGCGAACAGCGAAGGCGAGCCCGGACCCTGGGATTATCGCCGCAGCCAGGCCGACGGCGCGAATGTCATTGCAGACGCACTTGCTTCGCACGGCGGCAAGGTCCTTTGGCGGGCCTTCGTCTATGCCGCGACCAAAGAGGATCGGGCGAAGCAGGCATATGACGAGTTCCGGCCGCTCGATGGAAAGTTTCGGGACAATGTGATCGTCCAGGTCAAGAACGGCCCGATCGACTTCCAGCCGCGCGAACCCTTTTCACCGCTGTTTGGGCAAATGCCGCGGACCAGGGTCGGCCTCGAAGTGCAGCTTACCCGCGAATATCTCGGTGGAACTGACGGGATCGTCCTTCTCGCGCCGATGTGGGCCGAGGTGCTGGACTCCGACACCTGTTCGCCAAGATGCGGTAGTCCCGTAAAGAACACCATTGCGGCTGTAGCTGGCGTCGCGAACATCGGCAGCGACCGCGATTGGACTGGGTCCAATTTCAATCAGGCGAACTGGTATGCGTTCGGACGGCTGGCGTGGAACCCATCACTGTCGGCGGAAGAGATCGCGGGCGAATGGGCTCGCATGACGTGGAGCAATGACCGCCGTGCGCACCAGCCGATCGTGGCGATGATGCTGCCCTCGCGGGAAGCCGTCGTCGATTACATGACGCCGCTTGGCCTGGTGCACCAGTTTCAGAACGACCATCACTACGGTCCCGCACCCTGGTCGTGCAGCTTCGCCCAGGCGAACTGGAACCCATGCTATTACAACCAGGCCAGTCGGCGCGGGATCGGCTTCGATCGAACTAAATCCGGCAGCGACGCGGTCGATCAATATGCGCCGCCCGTCGCCCGCACCTTTGGTGATCTCGAGACCGTTCCGGACAAATACCTGCTGTACTTCCATCATCTGCCGTGGGGGTACCGGATGCGTTCCGGGCGAACCGTTTGGACCTCATTGATCGAGCATTACGACCGCGGCGTCAGCCAAGTCGAAGCGAACCGGAGCGAATGGCAGTCTCTACGCCCGCTCATTGATGCGCAGCGCTTCGCCGCCGTCAGCTCCGATCTCGACCGGCAAGTCCTTGAGGCGCGCTGGTGGCGGGACGCATCGATCGCTTACTGGGAGAGCTTGTCGAAGCTCCCCCTGCCGCGCGGACATGCGCCGCCGGCACATTCGCTCGCCTGGTACGAGGGTATCCATTTTGATGTAGTTCCCGAGTTCAAGATCCCGCGAATCGATTACCGCACGCTTTGCCTTGCCGGCAGGGAACCTCCGACCTGCGCGCACTGACCGGCTCGCCTTTCCGCCGCGCCATTAAAAAAAAAGCCCCTCCGGTTCCGGAGGGGCTTGTGGATGTCTGTTGCGCCTTATCCGCGCTCGGGCTTGGCCGCCGGTGGCGGTGGCGGTGGCGGTGGCGGCGCAGGACACGTCGCCGTGATCGCGACCACGGAGCCATCCGGACAGGTCTGCGTCTCCGGTGGTGGCGGAGGCAGCGGCGGCGGCGGTGGCGGTGGCGGCGCAGTCGTCGAGCCGCCGAACGTGCCACGCACGATAAAGGAGTAGCGGCGGTCCTGCATCACCTGCGAGCGTGGTCCGAGCAGACCGCCCGTCGTGAACATTTGGTCGGTCTTCGTCACCGAATTCGTGAGATTCTGCGCTTGGATGCCAATCTTCATGAACGGTGTGAGCTGATAGAAAGCCGAGGCATCGAGAGTCCCGTACGCCCTCTGGAAGATCGGGAAGTAGGGGAAGATCACGTCCGATTCCGTCAGCAGGAACTTCGAACGCCAGTTGTAGGCGAGCCGGACCGAAATCGGTCCCTTCTCGTAGAAGGGCTCGATGTTGATCGTATGCTTCGACAGCTGCGCGAGCGGCAGGGTGAAGCCCGAACCGATCGGCGGTATGCTGGTGGGCGCCCCGCCATTCAGGAACGAGTTGGGCACGCCCTTGCTCTTCACATAGGCATAGTTGGCGCTGATCCCGAGCCCGTTCAGATATTCGGGCAGGAAATCGAAAGTCTGCGTGTACGAGATCTCGAAGCCCTTCACCTTGCCACTGCCAGTGAAGTTTGCCGGACCGCGAATGGCGACGGGTTGGGTCACACCACCAATGGTGATGTCACGACCGACGACCTGCTGGAAAATGTAGTTTTTGATCGACTTGTAGAAGACGTCGAAGGTCAGTGAACCGACGCGGCTTCCTCCGAAATACCACTCGACCGTCGCGTCGTAATTGTTCGACGTGATCGGCTTGAGCAATGGGTTGCCCGCGGTGGCGGTCAGCGTATTGCTCGATTGATCGAACCCGATGTTGAGGAAGTTGCGGATGTCGGCAAGTGAAGGCCGCGCGAAATCCTTGCTGGCAGCGAAGCGAAGGATGAGATCGCGGCTGAGCGCAAACTTGAGGTTCAGGCTCGGCAACCAGTAGCTGTACTTGTTTGTTGCCGTGTTGGGCACGGGCGTAAGCCCCCCGGCGGCAAATTGTTGCAGCTGCGCGTAGGCCGCCGGTCCGATGTTGCAAATTCCGGGCAGCGCAGGCGGCGGCGTTCCCGGAGGCGAGCCCGGGGGCGGACCCTGCTGCACGCAGCGCTGACTGAATGGAAGGGCGACGCTGGTCGCCAGTGTGTTGGTTTGGAATGCTCCGGATGAGGTCAGCTTATCGCGGACGTAGCGGACGCCAATATTTCCATCGAGCCGCACGTTGCCGAAGATCGGCTCGTCCTGTCCGAAGCGCAGCATAGCATAAGCGTCGTCGGTCTTCTGCGATACAGGTTGGATCTCGCTCGGCAGGAAGGGGGTGCCCGCGACAACTCCAGGCCGCTGTGCAAGCGGATTCCAGGAGGTTGTTGAGGTGCACTTACAAGCTGCTTGCTCTGCCGCCTGAACCATTCTGGCGAACGCAATCGCCTGCGCATAATCGTCGGTCAGGTTGCCGCCGTAAAACAGCGCCGGCGGCGGAGCTTGGGTGTCCCCCCGGAAGAAGCCGTTCCAATTGTAAGTCTGCACCGCGCCCTGCGGCACACCGACCTGGTCGAGGAAGATCGCCGGGCCCGAGCCCGACCAGACTTCGCTCAAGGATCCCCAGTTGTAGGTCGTATATTTGATGTCCTGCTCGCGGTCTGCGTAGCGCGCGCCGAACTTGAACTGCCTCAGGAATGGGACCGTATCGAGGAAATTGTAGGCTACATCGCCGGCGAACGCCCATTCATGGCCGCGGCTATGCTCGATGTGGTCCATCGCGTTGCGCCAGAAGGTGAACCGCGGATCCGCAAAATATTGCGCGTCAGTATCGGCCGCCATTGCCGGGTTCGGCGCCGCCCACGTCGCGCTCAGCGTGTTGGGCTTGTGCTCAACGACGATCGGGTACTGGCTGGTGAGGTTGACTTGCTGGTCAGCGAAGTTCGAGCTGGAAATCTCCATGTCCAGCGTGTCGTGCTTCGCCTTCACATATTGCGCATCGAGATTGATGTCCCAATGGCGCGTCGGGCTGAACTTCAAGTTCAGTGCAGCGTCCTGAACGACGTTGGAGTCCTGGACCTGACGCGAATCGAGCGACTGCTGCATGCCGCCCGTGGGCACGCGCGTTGTCGAGCTGCCGCTGTCGGATGTGCGCCAGCCGGTGCCCGGCAGCGTGATGTAGCCGTTCTCGAACATGTTGTTCGAGTCATATTGGTAATTCGGGAAGGACTGGCCGGCGAGCGGGTTGTAACCGTTGCCTTGCGCATTGTTGCCAAAGAAGAAGTTGCCGGCGCTGTTGACGCGGCATTCGGCCCTTGGACGGCCTTGGAGGCCGTTGCCGTTCTGCTGACAGCCAAGCGGATAGGTGTTGTACTCGGAAAGGTCGGAGCCGACGCCCATCGTGTGCTCGCCCCATGACTCCGTTGCCTTGGAGTTCAGGAACTGTGCTGTGAGCAGGGCACGGCGGTCGCTGCTCTGCCATTGCGCGGCCGCTGCGATGCCCCGCCGCTTACGATCATGGGTCTCGGTCTGGT
This sequence comes from Bradyrhizobium sp., assembly GCF_035273305.1. Taxonomy (GTDB): domain Bacteria; phylum Pseudomonadota; class Alphaproteobacteria; order Rhizobiales; family Xanthobacteraceae; genus Bradyrhizobium. The sequence goes on from NZ_DATEPI010000192.1 coordinate 4,442, forward strand.
ACTGGCCGCCGACCGGCGCGTAGTAAGCGCCCTGCAGCCAGTCCGCGAAGCCGTTCGCGCCCGCAGGCGGCGTGCCATAGCATGGGCTGAAATTGCCGGCCTCCGGAATGCTCGTCGGAAAGCCTTGCGTATCCGTGGTCGTCGGCAAGGGTTGACGACAGATCCCCGATGGCGTCCCCGATGAATTGTTGTTCGTATAGCTGCCGTCGCGCGTCTGAAAGTTGGATACGCGGATCGAGTCCGAGCGGCTGAACAGCCGCGAGTAGGATACCGCACCGAGGATACCGATTCGTCCGATGCCCGTGTCCCACGTGTCGCTGGCGAGTAGCGAACCGACCGGCGACCACTTCTTGTCGAGGTCGCCGTAGTTCGCCTCGAGGTCGTAGCCGACGTGGAAGCCCTTGTTGTCGAAGGGCAGGCGCAGGTTCATGTTGACCGTGCCGGAAAGCCCGCCCTCGAGCCTGTCCGCAGTCTCTTCCTTGTAGACTTCGACCGATCCCAGCAGCTCGGCCGGCACGTCCTGGAAGTTGATCCCCTGGCCATAGACGCCAGTCGAGAAGGTGTCGCGGCCGTTGAACTCCGAAGCGACGAAGGTGAGGCCGCGGATGGTCACGCCCGAGCCTTCGACCGAGAAGTGGTCGGGGTCGCTGGCTCCGGAGAAGCGGTTGATCGCAACACCGGGGACGCGCTGCAGCGCCTCGGTCACCGAACGGTCGGGGAGAGCGCCGATGTCCTGTGCCGTGATCGCGTCGACGACCGTGTCCGAATTGCGCTTGATTTCCTGCGAGTTTCGAAGGCTCTGGCGAATTCCGGTGATGATGATCGCGCCGCCCTGGCCCGCGCGCGGGTTGGTCGAGTTCGAAACCGCGTTTGACCCGTTGGCAGTGCCCTGGACCTGGCCTGCGCCCGCAACGGGCTGGGTGGTCGTCGGCGGAGGGTTGGTCTGCGTGTCCTGCGCCCATGCAGGCGTCGCAGCCGCGAACGCGCAGATCGCGATGATCGACGCTCCGTTCCTCAGCGATGCAGAATTACGCGCGCTGCCAACGTGCTCTTTTGCGCGAAAGACCATTCGCGTCCCCTCCTGTTTTTTTCTGGTAGCGCTAACAACCGCGACCAGACTCTCTCCTCAACCTTGAGGCATAACGCAGGCGATTAGGCCCGGCAAGACAGCTACGGGGGGCGCAGGAACACGAATGTTTCCACCTGTGGCAAGTTTGCAATACGCAGGCGCCGAAAGCCTGCAGGCTTATCGCGACGGCCCACGGCTACCCACTTGATTAGGTGCGCAAAGTCTCAATCATGCGTGCGCGCGCAGCTGCGCCACTCGGGCGAAGACATGGTCAATGACTCACCGCTGAAAGTCGTCATCGTGGGCGGCGGCACTGCCGGCTGGATGACGGCCGCAGCCTTGACGAAGCTGCTTCCGACGCGGTGCCGGGTGCATCTCGTCGAGTCTGAGGCGATCGGCATCGTTGGCGTCGGCGAAGCGACGCTCCCGCATATTCGCGGCTTCAACGAGAAGCTCGGGATCAACGAAGCTGATTTCATGGCCAAGACGCGCGCGACGTTTAAGCTCGGGATCGAATTTCGCGACTGGGCACGCGTCGGCGACAGCTACATCCATCCGTTCGGCACCTTCGGCAGCGGGCAGGGAGATCTGGACTTCCACCATTATTGGAACAGGGTGCGCCAGGAGGGTCATCGAGTGCCGCCGATCGGCGAATTCTCGATGGCCGTGACCATGGCCTGCATGAACCGCTTCGCGCTGCCCGACCCCGATCCCTCGCGCGTCGAGTCGACCTTCAACTATGCCTACCAGTTCGACGCGACTTTATATGCGCCGTACCTC
>NZ_DATEPI010000193.1:0-12973 GCF_035273305.1 Bradyrhizobium sp.
ACCGGGCCGAGCGGATTGGCGTTGATGATCGCCAGCCGAACGTCGTCCGTTGCGATGCCCGCATCTGACAGCGCCACCGGGTTAAGCGCGATGCGGACGGCGGGCTGGTCGGCGCCGCTGACCGTAACCTCGCCGACACCCGGCACCTGCGAAATACGTTGGGCAAGCACCGTATCGGCGACGTCATAGATCGCGCTGGAGGAGATCGTCTTGGACGTCAGCGCCAGCACGAACACCGGAGCGGCGGCGGTATTGGCCTTTCGGAAGCGCGGCAGGCTCGGCAGATCGCTGGGCAAATCCGCCAGCGCCGCGTTAATCGCGGCCTGCACGTCGCGCGCGGCGCGGTCGATATCCCGGCCTATCACGAATTGGAGCTGGATGCTGGTCGTGCCCAGCGAACTGGTTGAGGTGATCTGGTCGATACCGGCGATCTCTCCGAGCCGCCGTTCCAACGGCGCCGCCACGGTTGCGGCCATCACTGAGGGATCCGCGCCGGGGCGTGTCGCGGAGACCCTTATTGACGGGAAGTCGACATTGGGGACGGCGGCGACCGGGAGAAACTCATAAGCCACCACTCCGATCAGAAACAGCCCGATCGAAAGTAAGGTGGTGCCGACCGGCCGGCGGATGAAAGGCTCCGAGATCGACGCCACTACTGCACCCCTTCGGTGGCTCCGGCGATAGGCGGAGGCGGCAGTTCAGGCCCGACCGGCGGTACGGCTTTCTCGATGCGGCGGTTTATCCGATCGAGAGCGAGATAGATAACCGGCGTTGTATACAGTGTCAGGAGCTGGCTCAGCAGCAGCCCGCCTATGATCGAGATACCGAGAGGAAATCGCAACTCGGCACCGGTGCCGCTTTCGACGGCCAGCGGCAACGCGCCTAGCAGCGCGGCCAGCGTCGTCATCATGATCGGGCGGAAACGCAACAGCGACGCCTGCACAATCGCGTCGAGCGGGGACATGCCCTGGTTGCGCTCGGCCTCCAGCGCAAAGTCGATCATCATGATGGCGTTCTTTTTCACGATTCCCATCAGCAGAATGATGCCGATCAGCCCGATCACCGAAAGGTCCTGACCGAACAGCATCAGCGCCAGGATGGCGCCTACACCGGCTGATGGCAGCGTCGAAAGAATGGTGATCGGGTGGATATAGCTTTCGTACAGCACACCCAGCACGATGTAGATCGTCACCAGCGCGGCCAGGATCAGCCAAGGTTGCCCGGCAAGGGATTTAGAGAACTCGGCCGCATCACCGGCGTATATTCCCACGATGCTGCCGGGCATGCCAATGCGCTTCTCGATTGCCTTCACCGCATCGACTGCATCCCCGAGCGCCGCCCCGCGCGCCAGATTGAAACTGAGCGATACGGCCGGAAACTGAGCCTGATGTGAGATCGCTAGTGGCGCGGTGGTCCGCGTCAACGTCGCCACCGCGGACAATGGCACTTGGGCCCCAAGCGCACCCGGCAAATAGAGTTTTGAGAGGATCGACGGATCACGCTGATAGGCCGGCATCGCCTCCAGCACCACCCGGTACTGGTTAGCCTGCCCGTAGATGGTCGAGATCTGCCGCTGCGCGAACGCATCGTTCAACGTATCGTTCACCCCCTGCAGACTGACGCCGAGCTGACCGGCGCGCTGCCGGTTGATGTCGAGCGCCGCCCGCAACCCTCGGTCCTGCGCTTCGGAGGAAACGTCCCGAAACAACGGATCGCGGCGCAGCTCGCTGACCAGCCTGTTGGCCCACTCGGTCACCTGCGCGGAATCCGTGCCCGTCAAGATGTACTGATACAGCGATCGACTGGATTGAGTGGAGATCTGCACATCCTGAACCGGCTGAAAATAGATGGTCATGCCGGGTATCGAGGCGGTCAGGCTTTTCAGCCGGGCGACCACGACCGAAACATCGTCGCGGCGTTCGCCCCGCGGCTTCAGCGTCATCACCAGACGGCCGACATTGGTCGTTGGGTTGACCGAACCCGCGCCAACGACGGAGACGACGCCAATTACGTCCGGATCCGTTCGGATGGCATTGGCGGCCAGGGTTTGTCGGCTTTGCATCTCCGCAAAGGAAACGTCGGGACCGGCCTCGGTCACCGCCGTGATGGAGGCCGTGTCTTGCAACGGCAGGAATCCTTTTGGCGCCACGACATAAAGCACCAGGGTCGCGCCAATCGTGGCAAAGGTGACCAGCAAAGTCGCCCGCTGCCGCTGCAGCACCCATAGCAGCGTGCGGTGGTAAAAATCGACCATGCCGTCGATGAACCGGCTAATTGCAGCAAGTCCTGGAACGGCCATCTCGTCGCCGGCGTGTTTCAGCAGTCGCGAGCACATCATCGGCGTCAGCGTCAACGACACGATCGCCGACGTGACGACAGCGATGGTCAATGTTAGCGCGAACTCGCGGAACATGCGTCCCACAAGTCCCGACATGAACAGAAGCGGGATGAAAACGGCAACCAGCGACACCGTCAGCGAAATCACGGTAAACCCGATTTCGCTCGCACCTCGGAGCGAGGCGCCCATCGCGGATTCACCATTCTCCATGTGACGGACGATGTTCTCGATCATGACGATGGCGTCATCCACCACGAATCCAGTGCCGATCGTCAGCGCCATGAGCGACAAGTTATCGAGGCTAAACCCCGAGAAATACATGATGCCGAAGCTCGTGATCAGCGACAGCGGCAGTGCCACCCCCGCGATTAGCGTGGCGCGCAACGAACGAAGGAATAACAGCACCACAAGCGTGACAAGCACCACGCTTAGAACCAGCGTAAACTGCACGTCATGCACTGAAGCGCGAATGGTTACGGTGCGGTCGCTGACCACCGTGAGGTTCACGCCGGCCGGGATCGCGCGCTGCAGCTTTGGAATCTCGGCGCGAATCTGGCGTACGACTTCGATCACGTTGGCGCCGGGTTGCCGTTGAATATCGATGATGACGGCCGGTGTGCCCTGATACCACCCGCCGGTGCGGTCGTTCTCCAGGCCATCGACAATGACGGCGACGTCCCCGATCGTGACCGGCGCGCCATTGCGATAAGCAATGATGATCGGCTTGTAGGCCTCTGCCGCAGCGATCTGATCGTTAGCAGCGATGGTATAAGCCTGCTGGGCTCCATCGAGCGAACCCTTCGGTCCGGACACATTCGCTCCCGCGATCGCGTTGCGCAGGTCCTCCATCCCGATTCCATAGGCGGCCAACCGTGCCAGATCGGCCTGCACCCGCACCGCCGGCTTGAGACCACCCAGCACCGAGACGCGACCGACCCCGGAAATCTGGGCCAGGCGTTGCGCCAATATCGTGTCGGCCAGATCGCTCATGGCGCGCAACGCAATTGTGTCCGACGTCAGCGCGAGTGTCAGAACGGGTGCGTCCGCGGGGTTCACTTTGGCGTAGGTCGGCGGATAAGGCAGGGTTCTTGGCAGCACTCCCGCGGCGGCATTGATCGCGGCCTGCACATCCTGGGTGGCGCCGTCGATGTCGCGATTTAGATCGAATTGCAAGGCAATCTGGCTGACCCCGAATGAGCTGGTCGATGTCATTGACGACAACGAGGGGATCTGGCCGAGCTGGCGCTCCAATGGCGCGGTTATAAGAGAGGCGATGACATCGGGGCTGCCGCCAGGCAATTGAGTCGTGACCTGGACTGTCGGAAAATCCACCTGCGGCAATGCCGAAACCGGAAGGGCCCAATAGCCGAGCGCGCCTCCCATCAACAATGCGATGCCGAGCAGCGAAGTCGCAATCGGCCGGCGAATGAATGGTTCCGAGACGCTCATCAATGCGTACTCATGCTTGAGAATTCGGGCATCAGGTCAGCCAATTGTACTCACCGCTGCGACTTTGCTCCGCTGCCCGACTGCTCGCCTCCCTGCGCTGCGCTACCCTCGCCGCCGCCTTGTCCGCTCTCGCCCTTCTTGGCGCGACGTTCGGCTTTTCCGTCCTTTCCTTGAGCGTCATTGGTTTGCGGACCACGACTGCCTTTTTTGCGCGGCGCGAGATCGGCGGTAGGCGTTTGGGAGTCGCTGCCGATGATGACCTTGGCGCCATCTGATAAATTGGCAAAGCCCGTCGTCACCACGCGATCGGACGGCGATAGACCGCTCGCGATCGCCGCTTCACTTTCATTTTGCTGCGTCACCACGATTGGCTTCGCCGTAACAATGTCGTCATGGCCGATGACGTAGCTGAATGTTCCCGCCGGTCCGCGCTGCACGGCCGAGGTCGGCACTACGACCGCTTGCGACAGCGTATCGACCTTCAGCCGAACATTGACGAACTGCCCGGGCCAAAGCTGAAAAGACGCGTTGGGAAATTCGGCCTTGAGCTTGAGCGTGCCGGTGGTCGGGTCGACCTGATTGTCGATCCCCTTCAGCGTTCCGCTGTCGATCACCGTCGTCCCGTCATTGCCGAACACATCGACCTTAAGAGGCGCTTTGGCCGACGCCGCGTTGACGCGCAGGATTTGCTGCTGAGGAAGGCTAAATTGAACGGCAATCGGCTGTAGCTGCGTGATGATCACGAGACCGGTCGCGTCCGCGGCATGAATGATGTTGCCCTGGTCGACCTGCCGGAGGCCGGTGCGACCTGATAACGGCGCAACAATCTTGGTGTAGCCGAGCATTGCCTGAGCATTGTCGATCGCCGCCTGGTCCGCATTGACCAGCGCCTCCTGCTGCGCGACGACCGCTCGTTGCGTATCGTACTGCTGCTTGGAGCCGGCATTAGATGCCGAGAGTTGCTGATACCGGGTCAGGTCCAGCCGTTGATTGGCCAGTTGGGCCTGGTCCTGCGCTTTCTTCGCGACGGCTTGGTCGTACTGGGCCTTGTAGATCACCGGGTCGATCTCGCCGAGCACGTCACCTTTTTTGACGTCCTGCCCTTCGGTGAAATTAACGGCTATCAGCTTGCCATCCACCTGCGAGCGGACGGTCACGGTGTTGAGCGCGCGCACGGCGCCTACGGCATCGAGATAAACAGGCACGTCTTGAATGCGGGGCGTTGCAGCCAGGACCGGCACCGGCAAATCGGGGCGGCCGCGATTCGCGGCCTGCTTCTGTTGAAACGACGTCCAGGCGATGTAGCCGAGGCCACCCAGAATGATGAGCGTAATCGCAATCGAAACCGTCCGGCGGCGCGCGCGCGAAGCCACGCGGGCAATGCGGTCGCCGGCCGTCTTCTTGGCGGTCTCGTTCAGATCCGGCTTAAAGAGCATTGACCGGCCTCTCCATTCTCGGCTCCCAACCACCCCCCAGCGCTTGATACAGGCTGACAACCGCCAGTAGCCGGGCAAGCTGCGCCTGCCAAAGCGCATCCTCGGCCTGGAATAGCGTCACTTGGGTGTTTAGCACAGTTATGATGTCCGCGGTCCCGGCCCGAAGTTGCTGCTCGGACAGCTCAAAAGCTCGCCGTGATGCCGCTACCACCTCGCGCTGCAGCCGCAGCCTCGTTGTTGTCTCCTTGATAGCCACCAGCGCGGTATCGACGTCGGCAAATGCGGAGACCACGGTTTTGCGATAGCTTTGCAGCAATTCATCCTGCCTGGCCTTGGTTAGTTCGAAGTTTCCGAGAATTCTTCCACCCTCGAAAATCGGCTGCGTCAGGCTGCCGACCATGCTGAAGAATGCGGCATGGGGCTGAAACAGCGAGGCCAGCGCCGAGCTTTGATATCCACCCTGCCCGGTCAGCTGAATGCTCGGAAAGAATTGCGCTCGGGCATTCCCGACGTTGGCGGTAGCGGAAGCGAGTTGGGCTTCCTGACGCCGGATATCGGGCCGCTGCGTCAGTAGCTCCGAGGGCAAACCGGGCGTAACGCGCGGCGATGAGACTGCGTTCAGCGAGCCGCCCTTAACGCGCACGCTTTCCGGCGGCCGCCCGACCAGCGTTGCCAATGCGTTGACGTTTTGCGCAAGCGTTTGGCGCAACGGCGGTACGGCTGCCTTCTGATTACCGAGAACCGCTTCCTGCTGTGCCACGTCGAGATCGGTGCCTGTTCCGGCCTCCAGTCTTTGCTTGATCGCTTCCAGCACTCGCGTCGCGCTGGCGATGTTGCGCTCAGCGGTGTGAATTCGATCTTGCGAGGCAAGTACCTGAAAATAAGCATTGGCGACGCTGGTGAGGGTTGTCAGCGCAACCACATCGCGATCGAAACGGTTCGCGGTAGCTGTTTCTTCGGCCGCCTGCAGCGCGTCGCGGTTCTTGCCCCAGAAGTCGAGTTCGTAACTGGCGCTAAGCGAGGCTGAGTAGTTGACGACCTCGCGCCCGCCATTGGTGAGACCGCTTGCGCTCGATCCTGACGTGCGCGAATAGGCCTCCTGGCCCGTGGCGCTGAGGCTTGGCAACAACGCTGCTCCCGCAACACGTGCCAGCGCGTCCGCCTGTTTGAAGCGCGCGACCGCCGCCGCAATGTCCAGATTGACGGTCTGGGCTTGCTCCATGAGCTGGGTCAATTCCGAAGAGCGGAATCCGCGCCACCAGTCAAGCTTGGGCGGCGCGTCCGGACCAGTCAGCCGCGCGGCCTTGTATCCGCCGGGAATGTCGAGCGCCGGATCCGGCAGGTCTTGCGTCAGGACGCAGCCTGCCGAACTTGCAAAAATGCAAACCGCGACAACTCCTCCCGCCACCCGATCCAACCGACCGATGCCGAGGCGCTGGCGCTCGACGGCAGCACGGGCGAATCTAAATCTCACGTCACCCCTCCGCCTGGCAGAGCGCCCGGCATCCGTGGCTGGACTGATAGCCGGACGATGTACGGCCGAAGCTTGTGGGCACTTGCTGCGACGTGTTCACCGCCGTGATGCTTCCTTCTATTCGCTTGCATATTAGCGGGGCGATGATGGGGCGGACAGCCTCTTGAGCCCGCTGTCCCCTGTGGCGCCACAATTGCGGGCGCGGTTGTGAAGGCAATCAACTTCGAGCTTTCCCTTGCAGGACAGCCGTTTTGCGACTCACCTCGGCTGAGTCGTCGCGGCAAGCTTAACAAGATTTCATGTAGTTTCGCTCGGTCCGACGGCCGGAAACCCGCCTCGGCGCCGCCAATTTGCGCCAATCGAGTTTCGTTGAACTTTGTGCTCCGGGCGCAGCGTGCGGGTTGTGCCAACCGCATTTCGGGCAAGATTGTGCCAACGCACTCCCCTTGCATCGAATTAATTTCCGCTGTCCAGCCGAAACCGACTAGCGGCGCTTTGTCGATCCGCGACGCCGATGACGGCTCGGCTTGTATGGTTTGCGGAGGTCCATTAGGGTCTTGCGATCGGCTTGTAATCGGCAATTTCACGCACATGAAAATCAACAATGACGTAGTCGAAGCGATCGGCAACACGCCGATGATCAAGCTAAAGCGAGCTTCCGAACAGACCGGCTGCACCATTCTCGGCAAGGCTGAGTTCATGAACCCCGGTCAATCGGTCAAGGACCGCGCCGGAAAGCAAATGATCCTTGAAGCCGAGAAGCGCGGCGATCTAAGGCCCGGCGGGCTGGTGCTGGAAGGAACGGCCGGCAACACTGGCATTGGACTTGCCGTTGTCGCCAATGCGCGCGGTTACCGGACCCTGATAGTGATTCCGCAAACCCAAAGCCAGGAGAAGAAGGATACGTTGCGCTTGTGCGGCGCCGAGCTCGTCGAAGTACCGGCATTGCCCTACAGCAATCCGAATAACTATCAGCACGTCGCAAAGCGGCTTGCCGATCAGCTGCGCAAGAACGAGCCAAACGGTGTCCTGTTCGCCGACCAGTGGAATAATCTCGACAATGCCAAGGCGCATTATGTTTCAACTGGTCCCGAAATCTGGGAACAGACTGGCGGCAAGGTCGACGCGTTCATTTGCGCAATCGGGACCGGGGGAACGCTGGCGGGCACCAGCGCTTTCCTTCGCGAAAAAAACAAAGACGCAGTGATCGGAGTCGCCGATCCTCGGGGCGCGGCGATGTACGAATGGTTCAAGCATGGCGAGGTCAAAACCACGCCCGGTGGATCTATCACTGAGGGAATCGGTCTCGGACGGGTCACTCCTATTATAAAAGAAGCAAAGGTGGACCAGGCCTACGTCATTCCCGATGAGGAAGCCGTGCCGGTGATTTACGAGCTGCTCGAGCACGAAGGTCTGTGCCTTGGCGGCTCCAGCGGCATCAATGTTGCCGGCGCCATAAGACTCGCGCGCGAACTCGGTCCCGGTCATACGATCGTAACGGTGCTGTGCGATTCCGGAAATCGGTATCAGTCGAAACTCTTCAATCCGGCCTTCATGCGATCGAAGAACCTGCCAGTCCCAGAGTGGCTGGAGCGGCATCGCGAAGTAAATGTACCGTTCGAGAAGGTGTGAGCGCCCAAATTCTAGCGAAGAATCTGGCTGAGAAACAGCTTGGTGCGGGCGTGCTGGGGATTGGCGAAAAAATTCGCCGGCGTGTTCGCCTCGATAATCTGTCCGGCGTCCATAAAGACGATCCGATTGGCCACTTCTCTCGCAAATCCCATTTCGTGGGTAACCACGAGCATGGTCATCCCCTCCCTGGCCAAGTCGACCATGGTGTCGAGTACTTCCTTGACCATTTCGGGATCTAGCGCCGAGGTGGGCTCATCAAACAGCATGACTTTCGGATTCATCGTAAGCGCGCGTGCGATCGCGACGCGCTGCTGCTGGCCACCCGACATCTGGCTCGGATATTTATTGGCTTGATGCGGAATTTTGACCCGCTCCAGATATTTCATCGCGGCGGCTTCGGCGTCCTTTTTCGGGATGTTGCGTACCCAGATCGGCGCCAGCGTGCAATTTTCCAAGACGGTCAGATGTGGAAACAGGTTGAAGCTCTGGAACACCATGCCGACCTCGCGTCGAACTTCGTCAACGCGCCGCAGATTGGGGCCGAGTTCGATGCCATCGACGACGATCTCGCCTTCCTGAAACTCCTCCAGCGCATTGACGCAGCGGATTAACGTTGACTTGCCTGATCCAGATGGACCGCAGATCACGATGCGTTCGCTCTTGCCGACGTCGAGATTGATGTCGCGCAGCACGTTGAAATCTCCGTACCACTTGTTGAGGCCGGAAATCCTGACGATCGAGTTTTCAGTCATGGTCATTTTGCTCAACTGCGCCGATGTGCATTCAGCCGGTGCTCGACGAAAAGTGAATAGCGCGACATTCCAAAGCAGAAAACGAAGTAAATCATGCCGGTGAAAGCAAATCCGGTGAACAGAGTGGTCGGGGTCGCCCAGACTGGATCGGAAAAGGATGCCCGCAACTGCCCGAGCAAATCGAACAATGCCACGATCAAGACCAGGGACGTGTCCTTGAACAGTGCAATGAAGCTGTTGACGAGGCCGGGAATGACGTGGCGCAAGGCTTGCGGCATCACGATCAGAGCCGTCGTTTTCCACCAGGACAGGCCAAGCGCGCTCGCCGCCTCGCTTTGCCCACGCGGGATCGCCTGTAGCCCGCCCCGGATCACCTCGGCCTGGTATGCCCCGGCAAACAGCGCGATTCCGATCAGGGCACGCACCAATCCGTCCACCGTGAAGCCTGTCGGTACGAACAGCGGCAACATGTAAGTCGCAAAGAACAACACGGTAATCAGCGGAACACCGCGCCAGAATTCGATAAAGGCAATGGAAAAAATCCGAATCAGGGGGATTGTTGAACGCCTGCCGAGCGCAAGGGCGATCCCAACCGGCATGGATGCGACGATGCCTGTCACCGAAAGCACCAGTGTTACTAGCAGGCCGCCCCAAAGCCGCGTATCGACGATCGGCAAGCCGCCCCGGTCAAGGTGCATCACCGCAATCACGAGTCCCATTCCTGCAAAGGTCGCGAGACTGACAACGAGCGTGCGCCAGCCGCTGCGCGCACCCCCGTTCAAAATGAACAGCAACGCCGAAACGATTACGGCTGTTGACGCGAAGTCGATCCACACAGGCTGATCGGATGCGTGGATCTGATCGCGAAGCCAGGTCACCGGCCAGATCAGGAGGGACACGGCACTGCCGAGCAGGACGACGAACTTGCCCAATAGGACGAGCGGCGGACCAACAATTGCGGTGCCTTGAGACGCATTGCTGAGCGCCCGGCCGGCGTCGATCATACTGTCCGCAAAGCCGGAAAGCAGTGCCGCCGTCCAGCTAACGCCAAAGCCGGCCAGACCGCCCCCATGCAGCAGAAAAAATGCGACGATCGGAAAGGCAATGAAAAACAAACCGGCATTCAACCCTTTCGCGGGCAGGCGCGGAATGAGCAGCGGCAGCAGCAACAATGCCGCGAGCAGAAAAGTGACGTTGACCCGCCAACGCTCCGGCTCCGGATAAAATCCATAGATGAACTGGCTGAATTTCGCCTGTACGAAAGGCCAACAGGCGCCGACCGGATGCCCGACGTTCTCGGCCAGACAGGCATTCCGATCAGTGCCGGTCCAGACCGCATCGAACAGCAGAAACCGCAGCGCCGGCACCACGATGAGCCACAGCAACAGCGCGCCAATGATCGTGAGCAGAATGTTGGTCGGGGAATTGAACAGCCGGGTGCGCAGCAGGCCGATAAAGCCGGTAGTCTTTACCGGGGCCGGGCGTTCGGGAACGAGTTCCTGGCGAACGAAGGCGGTGGATGCGGTGATGTCGGTCATCCGTTCATGCTCCGGCCGACGCGCCAACCATAGAAGCTCATGATCGCGCTCGTCAGCAGCGATATCAGCAGATATACGCCCATCGTAATGCCGATGATCTCGATCGCCTGGCCGGTTTGGCTCAGCGTTGTTCCCGCAAACACCGACACCAGGTCGGGATACCCGATCGCCACCGCGAGCGAAGAGTTCTTGGTCAGGTTTAGATACTGATTGGTAAGCGGCGGCAGGATCACACGCATCGCCTGCGGTATGACGATCAGGCGCAGCACCGAACCTCGCTGCAGCCCAAGCGATGAACCGGCTTCCATCTGCCCCTTGTGGACAGACAAAATACCCGCGCGGACGATTTCGGCAATAAAGGCCGCGGTATAAGTCGAGAGCGCCACAGTCAGGGCCACGAACTCCGGAATGACGCGGGAGCCGCCGGCAAAGTTGAATCCCTTGAGAACCGGTATCTCGAATGATACCGGCACGCCGAATATCAGCACCGACACCAGCGGCAGCCCGATCAGCAGCCCGAGTGCATAGGGCCACACCTTGATGACTCTGCCGCTTTCGAACAATTGCCGGCGCGCATAGCGCCAAAACCCGATCGCACCGATGATCGCGATCAAGACAGCGAAGACAAACGGCTCGAAACCGGGCTCCCCGATCGGCCTTGGGAGCACCAATCCCCGGTTGCTGAGAAAAATGCTCCCGAACACCGACACACTTTGCCGCGGGTTTGGCAACGCGGCGAGCACGGCAAGGTACCAAAACAATATCTGGAACAGCAGCGGCAGGTTTCGGATCAGTTCGACATAGCCACCGGAGATGCGCGACAGTAGCCAGTTCGGCGATAGTCGGCCCAGCGCTACGATGAATCCGATTACGGTGGCAAAGAAGATGCCGATCACCGAAACCAGCAACGTATTAAGCAAGCCCACCAGGAACACGCGAGTATAGCTGTCGGAGCCGGAATAGGGAATGAGGGTTTGGCTGACGTCAAACCCCGCCGTATTGCCCAGGAAACCAAATCCGGAGGTGATCCGCTGTGTTTCGAGGTTGGCGCGTGCGTTGGCCACGATCTCGTAGCCGATCCAGACCAGCGCGGCGACGAACAATATCTGCAGGATAAAGCCGCCCCACCCCGCACGACCGCCGAGCGCACGCTTCAATCGGGCGGCATACTGCGGCGGTGGTGATCGGGGTTCGATGCTCATCGCCGCAGCCGCGGCCGATCAGCGTATCGGCGGTGCGTACTGAATACCGCCCTTATTCCAGAGCTGGTTTAGCCCCCGCGCGATGCCGAGTTTAGAGCCCGACCCTACATTGCGATCAAAGGATTCGCCGTAGTTGCCGACCGCTTTCACGATCCGCGATACCCAATCCTTGGTCAGGCCGAGTTGTTCACCCAGATTGCCGTCCGTTCCAAATACCCGCTTCAGTTCCGGCTTGTCCGACTTTGCCATATCGTCGACGTTCTTCTGCGTGACGCCTAGCTCTTCCGCGTCCACCATCGCAAACAGCGTCCATTTGACGAGATCGAACCACTGATCGTCGCCATGACGCACCATCGGCCCGAGCGGCTCTTTTGAAATCACTTCCGGAAGCACAGCGTGATCGGCCGGGTTTGCCAGCTTCAAGCGCTCGGCATAGAGCTGCGATACGTCGGAGGTGAAGACGTCGCAACGTCCGGACTCGTAGGCCTTGACGGTCTCGTCGGCGCTGCCGAATGCGATTACCTCATACTTCATGTTGTTGCTCTTGAAGTAGTCGGCGAGATTTTGCTCGGTGGTGGTGCCGGTCTGCACGCACACCGAGGCGCTGTTCAGTTCAAGGGCGGAATTGACCTTGAGGGACTTCTTCACCAGGAAGCCTTGTCCATCGTAATAGGTCACGCCGGTAAAGTTGGCGCCCAGCGAGGTGTCACGCGAAAGCGTCCAGGTTGTGTTGCGCGACAGCACATCGATTTCACCGGACTGAAGAGCCGTGAAGCGATCCTTCGCGGACAGCGGAACGAACTTGACCTTCGTGGGATCGTTAAAGATCGCAGCGGCGATCGCCCGGCAGACGTCGACGTCGATGCCAGTCCAGTTGCCCTTATCGTCCGGCGACGAAAAGCCCGGCAGTCCCTGACTGACGCCACAGGACAGCATGCCCCGATCCTTAACCGTCTTAAGCGTTTGCGCGGTAGCGGCGTGGGTCGAGAGACCTCCCGCAAGTGCAAGGGTAAGAATCAGAGATACGCGTTTCATGACAATGCCTTTCAACTTTCGTCCCGAATGATTGCCGATCAATCGCGCACACTGACGGGCCAGCCTTGTGATCCATTGCTGCGAACGCCAGCCCGAAAGGCTGGAGGCGCGTCCATA
>NZ_DATEPI010000194.1:0-12800 GCF_035273305.1 Bradyrhizobium sp.
CGGTTTGCGCAAGTCGGAGGCATCCTCGTGGCCGAGGCAGGTGTGCAGTGTCCCGGTACAGGTGATCCGGACCCGGTTGCAGGACTCACAGAAATTATGGGTCATCGGCGTGATGAAGCCGAGCTTGCCGCCGGTCTCGGCCACGCGAACGTAGCGCGCCGGGCCGCCGGTATTATCGTCGAGATCAGCCAGAGTGTATTGTTGGGCGAGACGGGCGCGAACCATCGATAGCGGCAGATATTGATCGATCCGGCCTTTGCCGATGTCGCCCATCGGCATGACCTCGATCAGCGTCAGCGCCATCTCCTTGCCATGCGCCCATTCCATCAAGGCGGGAATTTCATCCTCATTCAGGTTCTTCAGCGCGACCGCATTGATCTTGACGGCGAGCCCCGCCGCACGGGCGGCCTCGATGCCGGCTATGACCTTATCGAGATCGCCCCAGCGCGTGATCGCGCGGAACTTCGCCGGATCGAGCGTATCCATCGATACGTTGACGCGGCGTACACCGCAGTCGCGCAATTCGCCGGCAAAACGGGCGAGCTGGGAACCATTAGTCGTGAGCGTAAGTTCGTTGAGAGCGCCGGTCTCAAGATGGCGGGAGAGCGAGCGCACCAGCGACATGACATTGCGCCGGACCAATGGTTCGCCCCCGGTCAATCGCAGCTTCCGCACGCCCTTGGCGATGAAGGCGGAGCAGAGTCGATCAAGCTCTTCGAGTGTGAGAAGGTCGGCCTTGGGCAGGAATGTCATGTCTTCCGACATGCAATAGAAGCAGCGCAAATCGCAGCGGTCCGTCACCGACACCCGCAAATAGCTGATGGTCCGTCCGAACGGGTCCGTCATTGCACGAGACAGCGATGCGGCAGGATGCAGCGTAGATCCGTTCATTCACCAGCCTTGCTCATCCAGATTGCCGAGGGCCCCCCAAGCGCTAACCGAAACGGGGCGCTCTCACAATGTATGCATGATGCGGCCTGCCCACAATTGCCTTGCTGGGCGCGGCGCGGGCCCGGGTTCGCGGGGGCGGACCGGAAATGGGACCGCGTGGGGCGGGACGCCCGGCAAGAGAAAGCTGGGGCAGCGCAGGCAATCACGAGTTCTGGGCGCTCAGGTGGGCTGCCGCTGAGAGATCAGGCTTTGCACCGCCTCAGGAAGTTCCCGCATGTGGCCGATCAGGCGATCCGGCTTGAGATCGGCAATGGGAACCTCGGTATAGCCGAATTGGACACCAATGACGGGAATGCCGGCGCGGCGGGCAACCCCGACATCCGGACCGGCATCGCCGACCATGATCGCGGAGGAGAGATGGCCGCCGGCGCGCGCGACCGTCTGCTTCAGGATCGCCGGATCGGGCTTGGAAACTCCGAACGTGTCGGCTCCGCAAATCGCCGAAAAGCGCGAACTCATTCCCAGCTGATCCAGCAGCAGCTTCGACAGCCATTCCAGCTTGTTTGTGCAAACAGCAAATCGGAAGCCGAGCCGTTGCAGATCGCTAAGCGCGTTTTCCACGCCTTCGAACGGGCGGGATCCGTCGGCGATATGGGCGGCATAATGGTCGATGAAATCGGAGGTGAGGCGGGTGATGTCTTCGATGGTTGCGGAGCGGCCCTCCAATTCCAGCCCCCGCTCGATCATCTTGCGGGCGCCCGCGCCGATCATCTTGCGCGCTGGTTCGAACGGCACCGGGGGCAGGCCTTCGCGATCGAGCACGAAATTGAGCGCGTTGATCAAGTCGGGCGCCGTATCCACGAGCGTGCCGTCAAGGTCGAACACAACGATGCGGGCAGGAGTCATGACAAAGCCGTATCGGCCCGCATGCGTCGGTGCAAGAGGCCGGTAGAGCGCCGCAAGGGGCGCAAATGCGGCCGATTTGGCCGTTCTTCGCCCCGTATGGCGCTGTTACTTCCCGGAGAACAGCGGTAGACATGCCTCGCCGGCGCGGGGGGCTCGCGTGCCGGCACTTGCTTGGGGGCACCGTCGGCTCGTGAATATGGATCAACTGAAGCGGCAGGCGGCCGCGGGGGCGCTCGAATACGTGCATGAGGGCATGAGGGTTGGTCTCGGGACCGGCTCGACCGCGAAACACTTCGTTGAGCTTCTGGGCGAGCGGGTTAGCGCCGGGCTGAAGATTATCGGTGTGCCGACATCGGAAGCGACCCGCGACGATGCGGTCAGATGCGGGATTCCGCTGGCCACGCTTGATGAAGTAGATCGGCTCGACCTGACGGTGGATGGCGCGGACGAGATCGATCCCTCTCTCAATCTCATCAAGGGCGGCGGCGGTGCATTGCTGCGGGAAAAGATCGTTGCCGCGGCATCGGATCGCATGATCGTGATCGCGGACGATACCAAATGGGTGGGAGTTCTCGGCCGCTTTCCGCTGCCGGTGGAAGTGATTCCTTTCGGCTTCGCCGCGACCCAAAGGGCGATCGCAAAGGCATTTGCGCAGGCCGGCCTTTCCGGGCAAATGGTGGTTCGAAAGGGCAAGGACGGCCACGTTTTTGTCACCGATGGCGGCCACTGGATCGTTGACGCCCATCTTGGACGAATAACCGATGCTCCGCGCCTGGCCGGCCTGCTGACCGCCATCCCCGGAGTTGTCGAGCACGGGCTGTTCATTGGTCTTGCCAACCTGGCGATGCTGGCCGGCCCTCAGGGAATTCGCGTCGTCGAACGGCCATAAGGCCGCAATTTAGGAGAATCGGAATGAAGAGGCTTGCAGGAATTTTCACGGCCGCGGGCCTTGTGCTCGGATTGGCACTGAGCGGCGCCCCGGTCGGGGCGCAGCAGCCGGCTCCACAGCACAAGCAGGCTTCGCCGGCGGCCATTGCGGCGGCCAAAGAGATTCTGGCGTTGAAGAATGCAAGCGCGATGTATGCGAATGCGGTGCCCAATATCGTGCAGAAAACCAAGGACCAGTTCCTGCAGACTAATCTGAACTACCAGAAAGATCTCAACGAGGTCGCGGTCGTGGTTGCACAGAAGCTTGCTGGCCGCGAAAAGGAAATCGGTGAGGGAATGGCGAACGCCTACGCCAACGAGTTCACCGAGCAGGAGTTGAAGGACCTGGTGACGTTCTACAAATCGGCACTCGGCCAGAAATTGTTGAAGGCCGAGCCGAGGGCGATTCAATACAGCATGTCCTACATGAACCAGTGGGCACAGAGCTTCGCCGAGGCGGTCAATGGCGAGTTTCGCGCCGAGATGCGCAAGCGGGGCAAAGAGATCTGATCACGCAGGCTGGTTCGGATCGGGGCTGAGATGGCTGAGTTCGACGTCGATCTGTTCGTCATCGGAGGAGGTTCGGGCGGGGTTCGCGCCGCCCGGATCGCCGCCGGCCACGGCGCGCGCGTGATGGTTGCCGAAGAGTACCGGATGGGCGGCACCTGCGTGATCCGCGGCTGCGTCCCGAAAAAGCTCTTCGTGCTTGGCTCGCACGTTCATTTCGAGATCGCGGATGCCGCCGGCTTCGGTTGGACCATTCCTTCGGCCACGTTCGACTGGCGAACCCTGGTCGCCAACAAGGACAAGGAAATCGCCCGGCTGGAGGGCATCTACACCACCAATGTCGAGAAATCCGGCGCGCACATCGTCAAGACGCGCGCGGTATTCGAAGATCCGCACACGCTTCGTCTCGCGACTGGCGAAGCCCTGACCGCAAAACACATCTTGATTGCGACCGGAAGCGCGCCCAACCACGGACAGATGATCCCGGGCATCGAACACGTGATTTCGTCAAACGAAGTGTTCCATCTGGAAGAGCTGCCCAAACGCATTGTGATTCAGGGTGGCGGATACATCGCGCTGGAGTTTGCCTGCATCTTTGCGGGCTTCGGCTCGGACGTGACGGTGATTTATCGCGGCGACAACATCCTGCGTGGCTTCGATGAGGATGTGCGCCTCCATGTCCGCGCCGAAATGGAGCGGGAAGGCATCACAGTTCTCACCGGCTGCACGGTCAGCAAGGTCGACAGGCACGGTAACGAATTCACGAGTCATCTGACGAACGGTTCGAGCATTGCGTCGGACAAGGTGATGTTCGCGATCGGGCGGCATCCGAATGTAGCCAATCTGGGGCTCGAAAAAGCGGGAGTCGCGATCAATCCGCGCAATGGCGGGATCGCGGTCGACAATTTCTCGCGAAGTTCGGTGCCGCACATCTACGCGATCGGCGATGTCACCCATCGGATAAATCTGACGCCGGTCGCGATCCGCGAAGGGCATGCTTTCGCCGACACAGTATTCGGCAAGCGACCGGTTGAAGTCGATCACGCCACCATTCCGACTGCGGTGTTTTCGCAGCCGGAGATTGGGACGGTCGGATTGACGGAGGCTGAGGCCCGCGCCCAATTTAGCCGCGTGGATATTTACAAAACTGATTTTCGGCCGATCAAGTCGACGATGTCAGGCCGCGACACCCGCATTTTGATGAAGCTGGTGGTGGACGGCACCACCGACCGGGTGGTCGGTTGCCATATCGTCGGAGACACCGCGGCTGAAATCGTGCAGGCAGTCGCCATAGCCGTCAAAATGAAGGCGACCAAGGCCGATTTCGACGCGACCTTCGCCTTGCATCCCACCGCGGCCGAAGAACTCGTGACCATGCGCACGCCGACCGCACGCTATATCCGCGAGGCTGCGGAGTAGCGCTTTCGAGCGACGCTAGCCTGCGCCATGCCGTAGATGTGCGCCGAGCCGAAGTGCTGACCTGCTTCAACCTTACTGATGCACTGCTGTGAAGCCTTCGATGGTGGTCCCATTGAGGCCACCAACAGATATGGCAATCACCGCGGCAGGCCCTGGTTGCTTGGTATCAGCGATACAGACGCCCCCCGCCGAAGTGCGGTTTCAATAGGATCTTCAGGGTTGCGAGTTTGCAAACAGCCGCCGACCGGAAACGACAGCATGCCTGTCCGATTAACGCACGCTGCTCGGTCGGGAATGGGTGCGCCATCTTTGAAAATTGGTACGGGAAAGCGTGCGACCGCCCAATTTGAGGATAACCCGGTTGGAAAATTAGATGTTAGAATTTGGCTGCAGCACGCCTGAAATCAAAGGGAGGATTTCTTGTACAAGAAAGTGCTTCTCGCCTATGACGGCTCAATCGAAGGACGACGCGCGCTGCGAGAGGGAGCAAGAATCGCTCAGCTCTGCGGCTCTGAGGTATTCCTGCTCGCCGTCGTGGAAGCTTCGGCCGGGATCGGAACGTTGGACGGCGGTTTTGTGCTGCCGATAGCCGAACAGGTTGAAGACTACAAAAAAATCCTGGGTGAAGGCGTCGAGCGGCTCAAGTCGATGGGCTTCGCACCGACGGCGCGGCTTGGGATCGGCGAAGCCGGACGTGAAATCGCCAAGGTCGCCCAGGAGATCGGCGCAAATCTGGTCGTTGTCGGTCATCGTCCGGACGGAGCGCTGGCGCGATGGTGGTTCAGCTCGGTCGGGACATACCTGGTCAAGCATGTTCATTGCAGCGTTTTGGTCGCGCAAACCGAGGTGGGTGACGAGGAATTTTCCAAATTGCTGACGGGCTCTCCGGCCGAGGCGTGAAATTATCACGACGTGGCGGCGACCGGGCTGCAATGACACAATTCCGGTGTTTGCGTCTGATTGAATGACTTCAGCCAACTAATCGCTCGGCATGATCGATCGTGCGGAGGATTTCCATGGGTCTGCTCTCACGGCGTGCTTTGCTGGTCCCAATGTTGCTTGTCGCCGCAACGGCGCAGGCGGTAGATCGCGGGCAGTTCGAAGATGTCCCCGAGGATATTCGTAACTGGTTTAAGGGCGTAACAAGTCAGACCGGTGTGCCCTGCTGTGATATTGCGGATGGGCACCGCACCGATTACGAGGTGCGCGCGGGCGCGTACTGGGTGCCGGTCAACGGTGCGTGGTGGCGCGTTCCGGATCAGGCCGTCATTCGTAACGCCGGCAATCCGCTGGGCGAAGCGATCGTCTGGTATGTCAATTTTCGCGGCAGTATCGAAATCCGGTGCTTCGTGCCAGCCGATACAACGTGACGAGCCCAGCGCGCGGACTGATTGTCACGCAGCCGAATGATGCGAAATTGACGAACCCCAGAT
Source organism: Bradyrhizobium sp. (assembly GCF_035273305.1). Taxonomy (GTDB): domain Bacteria; phylum Pseudomonadota; class Alphaproteobacteria; order Rhizobiales; family Xanthobacteraceae; genus Bradyrhizobium. Next base: position 6,084 of record NZ_DATEPI010000194.1, read on the forward strand.
AGTTGGCCGCGAGCTTGTCATATCGGGTCGCGACGCGCCGTCGCTTGGTCTTGTCGAAGAACCGTTTGATCAACTTGCTGCTTGTCCCTGCTGATTCTGGGAGTGTCCCGCTTTGTCAGTTGGAGGCCACCTAGCCACGCCAGTGCACGAAAGATTAGGCTCAGCTTACAGCAGCAAGCCAATGGAGGCGCGATATGCCCGGACCGACCCAAAATGCCGAGTACTATTTCAAGAGAGCCTATGACTCTGCTCTGGCGGCAGCAATCCATACGAGAAACGTCCAAGATGAGACAGGAATTGCCGTGTATGATATTGCAGCCAGCCTGTCAGGCCTTTCGAAAGGATTGGCAGAAATGGCAATCGGACTGCGGGCAACATACATCCTACTTGAACGCACCGAACAAAAGCTCGACCGCCAACGCGTCCGTTAGGAAGAAGGCCCGCCACAGCGGCCTCTTTCAGTTCATAGCCTCCAAACTGCAACGGCACGGATCATAAGCGCTTCGTCTTTGTCGCGCGAAACTAGTCAGCGCTGACTGTCAGTCCTGCCGGCGAAAACCTGGTGATGTGACTTGGAAACGAGCTAATTGATCAAGCGCGTCATGTCCGCCGCTGACCGGCAGGCGGCAGCCCAAACGGACAATGGCCCAGCCCCACCCGAGTCGGTGTATGAGGCGATACCGGCCAATCAGTCGAAACGTATTGTTCAGTGTTGCCGCTTTCTGAGCTATAACTTTACAAATGGAGCAGGTGAGAGGCTGTATGTGAGCAGTCGTTCTCAAGCCAATCCAGGCTCAGATCCTGTTCCGCTACTGGTTGGGCGAATAGCGAGCAAACGGCGCCGGAGAGGGCCTTAGGCAACATCCGGCGAACCGAAAGAAGCGACCGAAGAGGCACTTTAGGGAGGGTAAAGATGCATCATTTCGTCACGGCTTTATCTGCCGGGGTTATAGCCACGGTGCTTATTAGCGGTACTGCGTTCATGCCTGCCTCCGCTGAGGCCGCCACTGATGGCACCGCGCTGAAAGCGGCGACCGCTACGTGCAGGGCAGAAGCGCAGGACCAGAAAATGGGCTGGCTCGCGAGGCGGAAATACGTGAAGAATTGCGTCGCAAGGACTGTCAAACTTACGCCGGCCGAGATTGCAAAGATTGCTTTGAACGATGCGGTCATTGGATGTAAGGCCGAGGCGAAAGGCAAGAAGATCGGCTGGATGGCGAGACGGAAATTCGTCGGTAATTGTATCACAGTCGCTCTCAAGGACTATTCTCTTGACGTCAATGACGTGCGCAGAGAGCTGAACGTCCGTGACCTCCGGGTGTACACACCCGAAGAACTTGGATGTTATCAGAACGTCTTTTGTTGAACGCGCGTATTCAGGTTTAGACTATCCGCACATGACTGCGTGCCTATCGCGATAGGCTCTACTTATTGGACCCAACTCGGCAATGTCTGATTTGGTTATTACCAGACATTAACCCGACGTGGGCCCGAGCAATGTCCGCTTCATCCTGTCGGCATCAATCAACTAATTCACGAACCGAAAAGAAGGAGCCGACCTAGCCACCCACGAGCCTTCCTGCTCGGCAGTTCGCACAGGAGAGTGTGACATGTCTCTTATTCTCAATCAGGTTACGTTCCAAAAGAGTCTCGCCTCGCTTCCCCTTGTCAGCTACCAGGCCGGCGAGACTGTGATCGCCGATGGTTCGAGGACCGGTCGGCTGCTTATCCTGAGCAAGGGAACTGTCGCCATTGTCAAAGAGGGCACAGAGATTGCGAAGGTGGCCGAACCTGGTGCGGTGTTTGGTGAACTTTCCGCCCTGCTAGACCAGCCGCACGCTGCGGACGTGCGCGCTACGGAAGCCTCAGAGTTTCACGTGGCCGACGCGAGCACGCTTCTCACGCAAAATCCAGTCGCGGTACTTTATGTCGCGACGATGCTGGCCCACCGACTCAACGGCGCAAATCACGCTCTTATTCAGTTAAAGCACCAACTGTTGACCGGCGAGCCGCCTAACGTGGTCGCCAAAACGGTCAGTAAGATGGAAGGATTCCTGATCGCGAGCGCTAGCCTTATGTATGCGGGCTATCCAAACGATCCGTACGCATAGCTGTAGGAGCATCATCCACCGTGGCGCGACAATCTTGAAGGCCGCATCGGTGAAGTCCGAAATCACAGCAGGTCTCGTTTCGTCGGCCATCGCTATTCCGCTCTCTATGGCCTACGGCATGTTCGCCTTTGTGTCGCTGGGTGACGAGTATTTCGCCTATGGCGCGATGGCTGGACTTTTCTCCACGGTAATCGCCGGCTTGGTCTGCGTGCTGATGGGCGATCGCTCGACACGCATTTACGCGCCGCGCATCACCACCACGTTCTTTCTGGGCCTCCTACTGCATTCGCTGCTGGAGCGGACTCCCACAATTGACGGCGAACCCAATGTCGCCGCGACGCTGCTGGTGTTTTTCGCAATCATCCTCCTCGGTGGATTATTGCAGGCGCTATTCGGCCTACTCCGCCTGGGATCATTGATCAAATTCGCCCCGCATCCGGTCATGGCGGGCTTCCAGAACATGGGGGCCGTTCTGTTGTTTTTGGTGCAGCTCGGCAACGTGCTGGGCTTTGATCGCAATGTCCGCTTCAGCCGCGTGTTCTCGGCTATCGGAGAAGCACGGCCGCTCAGCCTTTTTGTCGCCATACTGACGATCGCGGTCATGTGGAATGCGCGGAGGCTTACCACCAAGGTGCCGCCACTCTTGCTCGGGCTCGGCTGCGGCATCGTCGTTTATTATGGACTCGCGCTGGCCGGTTTTGGCGATTGGCTTGGGCCCGTCATAGGGCCGCTTACCGCCAGTGCTGCGATGCGCACGGTGTTGGTCGATTTCTCCGGCCTACCGATGGCCGATCCCCTGGAGCATTCGCTGCCAGTGATCGCCTCGAGCGCGCTGGCCCTTGCTTTGATTGCCTCCATCGACGCGCTGCTGTGCGCGAAGCTGGCCAGCCGACCGGGCGAGCTCAGCGCGGGTGATGACAAGCTCCTTGTCCGTCTTGGGCTAGCGAATGCGATCTCTGCCGGCTTTGGCGGCATCACCAATGGTATCAATATCGGACCGAGCCTCGCCAACCGCGCCTTGGGTGCACGCAGCTCGCTCTCGGTCATCGTCAACGCGGTCGTGGCGCTGCTAGCCGCGACGGTTCTGTTTCGGCTGCTCGCCTACATCCCGCGTGCCGTGTTGTCGGCAACGATCATGGTGATCGCCATCCAGCACATCGAACCGTGGAGCTGGAAGTTGGCCGGCCGGCTACTGGCGCCGGGCACGCCGCAGCGCGGCGCCATTGCGCTTGATCTCGGGATCAGCGTGTTCGTGGCGCTGATGTCGATCGCCATCAACGTCGTACTAGCTGTTTTTATTGGCATTATTCTCGCGGTGTTTCTGTTCGTGCTGCGCATGAGCCGGTCCAACATCCGCAAGACCTACCGCTGCGATGTCGTACGCTCGCGGCGCTTCCGCAGCCCGGCCGAACTCGAGATCCTGCACCGGCGAGGCAACTCTGTGCTGGCGATCGAGTTACAGGGCGCGCTGTTCTTCGGCACCGCCGACCGTCTGGCGCAATACGTAGACAGCGAAACTGCTGATGGTACCAAAGTCGTGCTGCTGGAATTGCGGCGCGTCACCGAGATCGATTCGACCGGCGCGCGTATCCTCGGTGATATCGATGCTGCGCTGCTTGCACGGGGCATCAAGCTGGCGATGGTGCTATCCAGCCGAACCGAAACCGCAGCCCGCCTCACCGATGTCTTCGACCACGATCGGTTCTTTCCCGACATCGATCGGGCTATCGAATGGGCCGAAGATGATCTGCTGCGGGAATTCACCGGCACGGCCACGGGGCTTTCGCTCGGCGAGGTCCCACTATTGCGCGACTTCTCGGCGGATCAGATCGAAGATCTGCGAAGTTGGCTCGAACCGGTGGCGTGGCCCGCTGGGCACGTTGTTTTCCGTAGCGGTGAGCCCGGCTCCACGCTCTATCTCGTCACCACAGGCCGTGCCAGCGTCCATATCGCGCACGGGGAGGGTGACATCCGGCTGGTGACCTTTGCGCCTGGCGCCGTTGTCGGTGAGCTCGCGCTGCTCGACCGCGGGCTGCGATCGGCGACAGTTACCGTCGATGAAGATCTGACGGGCTTTGCACTAAGCGCAGCCGCTTTCGACGGACTGTCTCACAAGCAGCCGGATATCGCGATCAAACTGCTCGCGGCGCTCGGACACGAATTGAGCGTGCGAATTCGGTATGCCAACCTGACGATCCAGCAACTGGAGACCTGAGGGCTCAGCACGGCTTCAACCCGGTGGCAGCATCCGAGCACAACCAACGCCTGCGGCGCGTGCACTGTGACGGTCCGGCGAACGGTCAGAGTTGATGCTGCCCGACCTGCGTGGAATCACGCTTGTGGCCGTCTCGCGCCTGCTACGGTCTTATCGTCCTGGCCACTCTGAATCCAAGCGTGTCAAATTCAACCTCCCTATGGCGATCGAATCGGATGGCCGCGCGAACGAGTTCGGGTTCATTGTGCCAGGATCCTCCTCGAATGACCCGATAGTTTGTGTCACCGCCCTGGAGCCACGCCGAGCCGTCGGTCGGTGCGCCTTCGTAACTGTCGTGCCAAATATCTTCTACCCACTCCCAGACATTGCCTTCCATGTCATAGAGACCAAACGCGTTCGGCCGAAACGATCCAACTGGCGCGGTTTGCAGTAACCAGGCGCCGCCACATCCGTTGCAGTTGGCGTTGCCGATGCCGGACTCATCTCCCCATGAGTAACGCGTGTTTGAGCCAGCGCGCGCCGAATACTCCCATTCGGCCTCCGTCAGGAGTCGATACTCCTTGCCAGTAAGCCGCGAGAGCCAAGCCACATACTGCTTGGCGTCGTCCCAACTCAGGTTGATCGCAGGCATGGTCCCACGCCCCCAAGCGTCCTTAGCCGGAGGACACGCCGCGGCTGCCACGCAGGCATCCCACTGATCGAACGTTACCTCGTACTTGGAAACGGCAAAGGGTTTGCCGATCGCCACTTCGTGCTGCGGACCTTCGCCCGCAGTGCGATCCATTTCGCCTTCCGGCGAGCCCATCGTGAATTTGCCCGCGGGCACTACAACCATGAGCGGACACGCAACCGCGCATTCCCTGAACTCAGAACCGGCGGTCTCTGCGACGCCTTTCTCCTGCTCGATGGTGAGCATGGTCGGCGCAGCCGAGAGCGGCTGCATCCTTTCCGCGGCAGCTCCCGTGATTTCAACGCAGGTGTGGGCTCCAACGCAAAGCAGGCTAGAGACGACATAAACCATTGTCGTCTCGCTCTTCGTCCGAGCAAGGCCATCAACAGCTCGCGACAGAACTTCAGTTCCGAGCATGACTGACAGTGTTGTCCTTTTCGACCCCGGCGATTGGATGTAATTTCTAAGCAGTCCGCATCCAGGCCATCCCGTCACTTAGCGGCCGGCAAACCTTGGTAGCTATCGGTGCATAATGGAGCGTGGCAAGCGGCCCGCGCGGGTCAGAAATATGGGTTCAGGACCTAATCGAGGTAACTGACGACCCCCGTCTGCAAATCGTAAATCGCCGCGGTGACCTTTATCTTCCCCCCAGCGATGCCGGTAGCGATAAGCTTGCTCGCGGTTAGCCGCTTGGCGGTTCGCCTCGCGCTTTCCTTGGCGGCATTGTTGACCCAATCGCCGGGACTGCTTCGGGAAGCAATCGCTGCTGGTAAGATCGGGTTGATCATGTGCCCGATAGCACCGGGATAGGTCGCATCCTTGCTGACCACATCGCACGCCGCTTTGACTGCGCCGCAGGCGGTATGGGCAAGAACGACAATGAGCGGTGAGCCGAGTACGACGGCTCCGTATTGAGCGGTCCCAAGCGTGGCTGTGTCGACGAGATTGCCGGCGTTCCGTGCAACGAAGAGCTCGCCGACGCTGTGGCCGCCGAAGATCAGCTCTGGAGGCACACGGCTATCCGCGCAGCTGATGATCGTTGCCCAGGGAGCCTGGTGCGGAGCCACCGCGTTCCGCTGCTCCTTGAGGTCGATGCTGCAAAGTTCCGGATGGCTGACATAGCGTTCGTTCCCGGTTTTCAGCGCGGCAAGTGCCTCGCCGGGTGACATCGCGGTCGGCGCACCTGCGGCGCGCGCCGGTCCGGACAGGCCGCCAAGCCCCAGCGCGACCACGCCCGCCATACCAAACTTCAGGAGCTTCCTCCGGTCGACGTCTCGATGGCCGCAAATGCCGCACATGACTTCGTCCCCGCGTTCGGAAAGTTCAGCTAGTAAACAGCAGCGCGCAGATGCGATGCGACGCGAAATTCAGGTTAAGCTTATCAGTATTCTCCGCAGCGGCTGTATCTCGATCGCCACAGTTCGCAGCTGCCGAGCGAAGTCGGACAGGCGAACACCCGAGCGCGCAGCTGTACCGACGGGCAAATCAAGCAACGTTCCTGTCCAGCCCCGTTTGCAAAAACATTTTCGTTCCCACTTGACGCAAATCACTTCATAAGCGCGGCCGTCTCGTCCCATCAAAGGGGCGCTCGCGATCGTCACGGACGCGGGACGGGATGCGATGGACGCTGATGTGCCGCTGACGAACGGCATGTGATGCGGACGGCGAAGTCGTGTGGTTCTGACGTCTCGACGCTGGCGTCAAGTTGGCGGGAAGTATCC
>NZ_DATEPI010000195.1:0-5734 GCF_035273305.1 Bradyrhizobium sp.
GTTCGGATCGCACTCGTCCAACGAGAGCATGGCGCCGGTCTACTACAAGAAAATGGCGTTCATCGCCTTCTTCAATGCCGGCGTGCGCGCGCTCGACATTCGCGATCCCTATCATCCGGCCGAGGTCGGCTATTTCATTCCCTCGATTACGGCGGCGACCGACAAACGCTGCGTGAGTATCGATGGCAAGGACAGGTGCAAGATCGTGATCCAGACCAACAACGTCGAAACCGATGAGCGCGGCTACATCTATATCGTCGATCGCGCCAACACTGGCCTGCATATCCTCGAACTGACCGGCCCTGCACGCGCGGTTGCCGGACTCCCGTAACGGAAAACGTCAGATGCGCCGAGTGCTGATCGCGGTCGCGGCTTCCCTGGGTATTCTGGGCAGCTTCGCCGGCGACCAGCATGCGCGCTCGGATCTCGAAACCTGGCGGGAAATCGCCTGGCCGTTCCCGCGTGATGGCTGGCCCGCCGGGCGCGCCTTCCGGTGCACCGACGATGGCTGCGGCGGTGAGATCGAGTTGTACGTGCGGCCGAAGATCGGATTTTGCAATTGCGACCGCGGCGTCACCGATGACGACGAAGTCGACCGCGTCGTCGATCTCGATTTGATCAGTCAACGGTTTGCGCCGCTTGAATCGGGGCGGACAATCCGGGTCGCCGACATGCCCGGCCGATTGAGGCCGTACGATTTACGGCTGGCCGATGGTTCGGAGCATAGTGCCGTGGGAATCGCGGTTTCGCGGCGCTGCGACTTGCTGGTGGCGGTAGCTCAGGGCAACTCCACTGTTCCGCGCATTCAGAAGATCGCGATGGAATTGCTTGGCTCGCGCGAGATCGGCCGCTGGATGGTGGCAGCGATGGACGGGCGCTGAAGCGCTCGGCGAAAACGTGAAGCCGGCTTGCCTGAATTTGCCGGGATCGACGCCTTCTTACCGGGGCGATTTCCGGCTAGACGTGGATGGCCGGGACCGTCCCGGCATCACGCCATCAAAAGCGCGAGTCCCTCATGTCGCTTCAGCTTTATCTCGCCTTTGTCGCCGCCTGCATCGCGCTCGCGCTGTTGCCGGGGCCCGTCGTCACGCTCGTCATCGCCAATGGCCTGCGGCACGGCACCCGCGCTGCCCTGACCAATATCGCCGGTGTCCAGGCTGGCCTCACCATCGTGATCGGCATCGTGGCCGTCGGCCTGACCTCCCTGATGGCGACGATGGGCTATTGGTTCGACTGGGTGCGCTTTGCCGGCGCCGCCTACCTCGTATGGCTCGGCATCAAACTGATCCGCGCGCCTGCCGAAGCGGTCGATGCCGACGCGCCACCACCGCCGCCGCGCGGCGGCTTCTTCCTGCAAGGCTTTGTAGTGTTGCTGTCAAACCCCAAGGTGCTGGTGTTCTTTGGCGCGTTCATTCCGCAGTTCATGGACATGAGCAAGGACCACATCACGCAGGTGGCGCTGCTTGGCGTCACGTTCATGGTCACCGGCGCGGTCACCGATACGATCTACGCGCTGCTGGCCGGCCGTGCCCGCCTGTTTTTCTCGGCGAAGCGGAACCGGCTGCTATCGCGTATCTCCGGCAGCTTCATGATCGGCGGCGGCATTTGGCTCGCGCTGACGCGCGCGCGATGATCGTTGGCTAGGTCACTCGCTGGGCGCGCAACGTCTGTTCGATCTCGACAAAGATCCGCGCCAACCGCTCGGCCCATTTTCGCTGCCCGGCCTGATCGGCGATCAGGTCCTGGCGGATTTCGATCGCGCTATTCACGATCCCGCGCTTTTCGCCGTGCACCAGAATGGTGTAGTCGGTCTGATCGCTGACCGAATAAGGCTCGTTATCGCCGACCACCAGATCAGGCTGGGCGCGCAGCAGCTTGAGCAACAGCGGCGGCAGCGTCGTATCATGAAGGTAGAGCGGAGCGACGTGCCATGGTCTGGCCACTCCGGCGTAAATCGGCGTGAAGCTGTGCAGCGATACCAGTACCGTCGGAATATTTGAGCGCCTGCGCCGATCGATCACCTCGGCGATACGGCGGTGGTACGGATCGAAGATCGATTGCCGCCGCGCCAGGGCCGCTTCGGCATCGATGTTTTCGTTGCCTGGTATGGGCGTCGCTTCGCTGATGCGCGCAATCGAGCTTGCGACGTGCGGCGGACGGTTGCAATCGATCACCAACCGCGAATAGCGCTGCGCGATCAGGTGTGCGTCGAGCTCGTTTGAAAGCGCCTCGGCGACACCGGCGATCCCGATGTCCCAGGCGATATGGCGCGCAAGGTCGCCTTCGCCGAGACCGAGATCGCCGAGAACGCGCGGAATGGCCCGGCCATAGTGATCGCAGGTCAAAAGGAGCGGCGAGAGTCCGGAGGCATTGGCTTCGTGAACCGGCGCGACCTCGTCTTTTTCGAGCAGCGCCGATGTGGTGTTGTGTTGCAAACTCATGCTTGCTTTCATTTCAGGGCGAACGAGCCGATCGCGGTTCGCGATGCTGCTGGTTGGCGGGCGAGGCGCGCGCCCGGGACGACGGGTGGATGGGAACGGCTCGGCGGGTAGCGCCTTTCTAGCCCCTGTGAATAGCCGGGAGAAGGCCGATAATCCGCCTCGTCGACGCCGCGCAAGCTGTATGCATGATCGGTTGACCGAAATGTTACTGATAGACAGGCCCCGACTCACGGCAACATCCAGATATGCGCTTTACACCCCAATTCCTCGATGATCTGCGCGCCCGGCTTCCGGTCTCGGAAGTCGTGGGTCGGCGCGTGAAGTTGAAGCGGGCAGGGCGGGAATGGAAAGGCCTGTCGCCGTTTCAGCAGGAGAAATCGCCGTCGTTCACTGTCAACGACCAGAAGGGATTTTATCACGACTTCTCCTCCGGCAAGCACGGCGACATCATTTCCTTCCTGATGGAGACCGAAGGCGTCGGCTTCACCGAAGCGGTCGAGCGCCTTGCTGTTATGGCCGGCGTGGCACTGCCCGCCGCTACTCCTGATGCCGCGCGTCACGAGCAGCGCCGCAAGACGCTCTACGATGTGATGGAGCTGGCGGCGAAATTCTTTGCTGACACCTTGGCCTCAAGACACGGCGCCAAGGCGCGGGGCTATCTCGCTGATCGCGCCATTTCGCCTTCGGTGCAACTGCAGTTTCGGCTCGGCTATGCCGCCGGCGAACGCTTCGCGTTGAAAGAGCACCTCGGCTCGCAAGGCATCCCGGTCGAGGACATGGTGGAAGCGGGATTGTTGGTCGCCGCCGACGACATTCCCGTACCCTACGATCGCTTCCGCGACCGCGTAATGTTTCCGATTACGGATTTGCGCGGAAGGGTGATCGCGTTCGGCGGCCGCGCTCTGGAGAAAGACGTTCCGGCCAAGTACATGAACTCGCCGGAAACCCCGCTGTTTCACAAGGGCGACAATCTCTACAATCTCCCGGCGGCACGGCTTGCCACCCATAACGGCGCGCCGCTGGTTGTAGTGGAAGGCTATGTCGACGTGATCGCCATGGTCGGAGCTGGATTTGCGGCCAGCGTCGCGCCGCTCGGCACAGCACTGACGGAAAACCAGCTCGCGCTGTTGTGGAAGATGGTGGATGAGCCGATCCTCTGTTTCGACGGCGACAAGGCCGGCCAAAAGGCGGCATGGCGCGCCGCCGATCTGGCGCTGCCTCATCTCAAACCCGGCAAGAGCCTGCGCTTCGCGCTGTTGCCGGAAGGGCAGGACCCCGACGATCTCGCGCGCTCGGGTGGCCGCGTCGCGATCGAGGAAGTGATATCGGCTGCGCGGGGGCTCGCCGACGTGATCTGGTCGCGCGAAATCGAGGGCGGCAGCTTCGCCACTCCCGAGCGGCGCGCGGCGCTGGAGTCACGGATCGGCGAACTCAGTAATGGCATCCGCGATGAAGTGGTGCGGCGCTATTATCGTCAGGATCTCAGCGAACGGCTGCAGCGGACCTTCGCACCTGATATCGCGCGCAATGGATATAGCCGCGGCAATTTTCGCAACTCTGGCGCAGAATCAGCGCGGCGGTTCGGCTCGCGTGGATCGTTCACGCCGGGAGCGAGCGGCCGATTCGAGCCGCGCGGCCGCCCACAATCGTCAGCCGCCAGCCAGACGATCCACCGAGGTCCGTATCAGGCGGCAAGTCCGCAGCTTGCGTTAAGCCCGATCATGCGCGGCCAGCGCAGCGCGCTGTCCCGGCGCGAGGCGCTGATCCTGCAGACCCTGGTTAATCATCCCTGGCTTCTGCACGACCACCTCGAAGAGGTAGCGGCGCTGGAAATGGCCCATCCGGAAGCGCACAGGCTGCGCGCCGGCATCATCGCGGCCTTTGCCAACGACCATCACCACAGTCCGGAGCCCACCGAACAGGCCGAGAAAATGCGCGCCGATCTCGAGGCTGGCGGATTTTTGCAGATTCTTCAAAGGGTTGAGCGGGCAATCACGACCGGGGCGGTATGGGGCGCCAAGGCCGAGGCTGGCCGCGAGGACGTTCTTTCCACCTGGCGCCAGCTGGTCTCCTTGCATCGTCAGTGGCACTCATTACTTAGGGAATTGAAGGATGCCGAGCTGGCTTTGGGCGAGGAGGCGAGCGAGGCGAATTTGACGTGGCTGCGAGACGTCAAGACCCGGATGGCGGAAGTCGACGGCACCGAGGCCTTGATCGAGGGATTTGGCGAATCTTCGGGCCGGTTCCAGCGGAGCGTCTGATTTGAAAAATCATGCGGACGGCGGCTGTCGGAACCGCGAAAGGACTCGCCAAATCCTTGGTTTGGCGGCAAAAACAAGGTTAATCGAAGCTTAAGAGGTCCCGTAGCATTTTGAAGCAAAGTCGAGGCCGGTTCGGCATCGGAAAAAGCGTCGGAGAAACTGACGCGCATTCTGATCGCAAGACCGGCATCAAGCTTTTGGAAATTGTGCGGCGGGGCGAACAGGTCGAAATCCGACGAGAGAGATCAGGGGTGGCGAAGGTTTGCGCCGCCCTTTCCGCGTCACGAGTGAGTTCAAGAGTTTCAGGCGGGCGCGGTGACGTATCCTGCATGAGCGCGTTTTGGGAGCGATGAATGGCCAGCAAGGCAAAGACGCTGCAGGTAAAGGACAAGGAAAAGGACGACAAGGCAGCGGACGCTCCTGAAAAGGATTCAGCCGAAGCCCCTTCGCCGTTGCTCGACCTTTCCGATGCAGCCGTCAAGAAGATGATCAAGCAGGCCAAGAAGCGCGGCTTCGTGACCTTCGATCAGCTCAATGAAGTGCTCCCCTCCGACACCACATCGCCCGAGCAGATCGAGGACATCATGTCGATGCTCTCCGACATGGGCATCAACGTTTCCGAGGCCGAGGACGCCGACAGCGAGGAAGAAAGCAAGGAAGAGGCCGAGGACGAGACCGACAACGAGCTGGTCGAGGTCACCGCAAAGGCTGTCACCGAGGTCAAGAAATCCGAGCCCGGCGAGCGCACCGATGATCCCGTGCGCATGTATCTGCGCGAGATGGGCACGGTCGAGCTGTTGTCGCGCGAAGGCGAAATCGCCATTGCCAAGCGCATCGAAGCTGGCCGCGAGGCGATGATCGCTGGCTTGTGCGAAAGCCCGCTGACGTTCCAGGCCATCATCATCTGGCGCGACGAACTCAACGAGGGCAAAATCTTCCTGCGCGACATCATCGATCTGGAAGCAACCTACGCCGGCCCTGACGCCAAGAACAACATGAACCCGCTGCTGGCCTCGCCGGTCGGTCCCGATG
>NZ_DATEPI010000196.1:0-8271 GCF_035273305.1 Bradyrhizobium sp.
GCGATCATAAAGTCCATCGCGATAGAGCCAGAACCGCAGGCCTGACTCGTCCTCGACGCGGAAATAATCGCGGGTCAGCATTTCGCCTTGCCCGCGCCACCACTCCATGGCGACGCGCTCGGGGCCTTCGGCACGGATCACCGCATGGGTGGCGCGACGCCAGACGAACCGCGCGGGGGGGCCGTCCGGCACCTGCGCGATCACCTTGATTTGCTCCGGGCGCTCGAACAGCCGTAAGGGCCGCAATGGCGGCTCGCCTTCCACCCGGGATAGCCAGACCGCATGAGCCGCAGCGGCAAGATGATACTGCGCTGGCACAGCCATTACGGCGCGCTCGGGAATATGAGTATCCTGCGGCAGATGCACGAGCACGCGTTTTCCACCGAGACGCGCCGCGATACGGTCGATCAATGCTGCGAGCTCGTCATTATCGTGAACGTTGGCATCGAGATCGCGCTGCTGCTGAACGATGATCTCGGTACGGCTGGCGCACAGGCGAATGAGATCGAATCCGAACCCCGGATCGAGCGGATCGCTCAAGGCGCCGAGCCGCTCGCGAAACAGCCGATCGATCACCTCGGTTCTGGTGACAGGTTGTCCAGTGTCGACCGTGATCGTGCGAACCGCGCCGTCGGTGCGGAAAAAACGGGCTTCCATCCGCCGCGCGCCTTTGCCCTGCTGCGCCATCGTCGCGACGAGCATCCCGGCAAGCCCGGATAGTGTCCTGGATATCACTTCTTCGGTCGCCACCGGTTCGGCGAAACGCTTCTCCACGATGTAATCGGGCAACGGCTTGCGCGGGCTGATCGGCGCATCGCGTTCTCCCAGCGCCTGTTCCAACAGCGTTGTAAAACCAGCTCCGAATCTTGCGGTGATTTCATGCCGCGCACGGCCAGCCACATCGCCGATCGTTTTCAGCCCGGCGCGGCGGAGGCCTGTGATAACGGCAGCATCGGCACCGAGTGCCGACACCGGCAGCGGGGTTACCGCATCGGCCTCTTTGCCATCGCAGATAATACGGCCATGGACATGATGGTTCATGGTCCGCGCGCAGACGGCAGTACCGGCGATGGCGGCACTGACCGCCAAGCCTTGTGCAGTCAGCACGTCACAGATCAACCGCATCATCGCGGCCTCGCCGCCGAATAAATGCACACAGCCGGTAATATCGAGAAACAGCCCATGCGGAGAATCGAGCGCCACCAAGGGCGTAAAGCGGTCGCACCAATCGGCAAGTGAATTCAAAGCACTGGCGTCGGCGGCTTCATCCGCATCGTACACCTGCAACTGAGGACAGATGGCGCGGGCGTTAGCGAGCGGCAGGCCGACGTGAAGGCCGTGCTGTGCGGCCTTATGGTCCAGCGCAGAAATTTGCAGTGCGTTGTTTTGTTTGGCGACGACAATACAAGGATGGTTTTGTTTTGAGCGGTCTTCAGGGGAACCGATGGCCGCTTCGCTGTAAAGCGCTTTAGCCGGCGCGGCGTTGTCGCGCGCGAGCTGGCGTTTGATGCGGTCGATAGGGAGCCGTGGCAGCCATAGGCTGAGGATACGCCGCCGGTTTGTTGAAAAGGCACTCATCACATTTCCATTCCATGATCCACCGACCAACAGGGCCATGACGGTTGCGCACAAGTTCCGCGTCGAACACCGGTGCGCCCCACGCGCTCCAAGCCGCCGCAGGCATTGAAGCAGTCGCAGGCATAAACGAAACAGCCGGGGGGGAATGCGCAGCGCGCACGATCCATCTTGTTTCAGCGGTTGACGGCTGTGGCTCGGCGGCCATTCGAAGCAACAGGGCGGTGACTCCCGAAGCCTGGGCTGCCAACGTCAGCTTACGGCTGGCGACCAGATCAAGCTGCCGCGCCTCGCCCCATACCTCCAGCACGACAACACCCACGGCATCGCAGGCCAGCGCGTCGGCGGCGGTCCGTAGTGCACTGTCCACATCCCCCGCGCGCACGCTTACGAAAAGACGCGGATCGAGACCTAGTTCGGCTAGTCCGTTCATCGACAGCGCGCCCGATTCAATTTCAGTAAAATCCTGCCGCACCCACACCAGCGGTCGTCGCGCGCCCGCTCGCGCTGCTAGCCCCGCGATGAAACCAGTTGCGGCGGCACTTTGCCGGCCAGCCTCGGCGAACACCTCGTGCAGCGCCCCCAGAGCGAGACCACCGTGTAGGGTCGCGTCCGCCTCGGGATGCCCGAGCGCCGCCCTGCGTGGTGAGCACGAAGCGTGCGCCTCGACGCGCTCGATGCTGTCGCGCAAGCTGGCAATCGTGCTCAGACGTGGGCAAGGCCCTGGTGAGTGGTGTGGCGACAAAACCATGTGCCTTTTTCAAAAAAGAGCGACTGAGCCGGCCTCAGGTAAACCTGTTGTCAGCCGATATGTTCATGATATGTTCTAATATAAAGCTAACCTCCCCCGCTGAGTCAATCGTTTAGAGGCTCTATGTTTTTGCAAGCAACTGCAAGGAGATCGGCGGAACTAAGCATGACATCTCTGAATTGGGCTCTGGTCGAGGCAGTGAAATGACCTCCTGGAGCGGGCCCATGGCGCCTACCTCACCCAGCCTCAAAATTTTGCGCGAGCAGGCGGCCGGCTGCCGCGCCTGCCCTCTCTGGAAGAACGCAACCCAGACTGTATTCGGCGAAGGTCCGCAGCATGCGCAGGTTGTATTGGTCGGAGAACAGCCGGGCGACAAGGAAGACCTCGCCGGCAAACCTTTCGTCGGACCGGCCGGCCTGATGCTCGACCGCGCGCTGGCAGAGGCCGGCATCGATCGCAAGAAGGCTTACGTCACCAATGCGGTGAAACATTTCAAATTCGTACCTCGTGGAAAAATCCGCCTGCACCAGAAACCGACGACCCCGGAGATCAAAGCCTGCCGCCAATGGTACGAACGTGAACTGATTTCAATCAAACCCGAGTTGGTGGTTGCAATGGGCGCAACGGCTGCCCAAAGCGTCTTTGGAAAGATGACCCCGATCAACAAGAACCGGGGCCGAGTGATTGATCTTGCGGGAGGCATCAAGGCCGTCGTGACCGTGCATCCGTCCTATCTGTTGCGGCAGCCAGATGCCGAGGCGAGAGCACGCGAATACGAGCGGTTTGTTGCCGATTTGAGAATTGCAGCCGAGACCCTGCGGAAATCGGCGCGCGCGGCGTAAGCTTGCCGCTCGTATTCCGAACTTGGCCTTCCCCTATGACGGCACCGAACGATGTGAGCGTCAGATTTTTGCGGGGAAGCCGACATGCGGCACGACGCAAAGCGCCATGCCGCATCGGCAATAAGGGCTAGGCCGCCGCCGCGACGTTCACGGCAGCTTCGGCGAGCGAAGTCAGGTTTTCGTCGGTCTTCTTCTCTTCCTGCAGCGTCTGATCCAAGAGCCGAACGGCATCCTTCAGGCCAAGCTGCTGTGCCCATTGCTTGAGCGTGCCATAGCGAGAGATTTCGTAATGTTCGACCGCTTGCGCGGCCGCGATCATGCCGGCATCCAGCGCCTCGCAGCCCTTGTACTCATCCATGATCTCCTTGCCCTCATCCAGGATGCCCTGGATCGCGTCGCAAGTCTTGCCGCGCGCCGGCTTTTCGATCAATTCGAAAACCTGTTCAAGACGCTCGACTTGGCCTTCGGTTTCGTTGAAATGTTTTTCGAAAGCCGCGCGCAGCTTGTCGGAACTGGCGGCTTTCGCCATCTTCGGCAGCGCCTTCAAGATTTGCTTTTCGGCGTAATAGATATCTTTGAGCGTATCGAGAAAGAGGTCATTGAGGTCCTTATCTTTCGTGGCCATAGCGCACTCCATTGGCGGCATCGGGGGACGTTGCCGCGTCTCAACGCCACCTTGCTGACAATGTTCCAGCGACGAAGCATCGCGCCGTTGCCTGAATGCGGGTGACATGATACGGCGATAACGTTCGGGCCATCGGCAACCGCCCGGTCAGCTGTGGTGCAGCCAAGAGTTGTCTCGCTCCGACGCCGGAGGTGAGACATGTCGTCTGGCGGTATCTGCTGCACATCGACCATCCGCGTGAGCCAGCTGCGGATCTATCGATGACGCCCTTCCCTTTGACGAAAGCCCCGCCCGATATTCTCTGCCTCTACGCCGCCCGCGCGCTTCGCGGATTCGGCGACGGCTTCGCGATCATCGTCCTGCCGGTCTATCTCTCCGCGATTGGCTTTTCGGCGCAACAGATCGGACTGGTCGCGAGCGCCTCGTTGCTGGGAACCGCGGCGCTGACCTTGCTCACCGGTTTCATCGCACCGCGTTTCCAACTGAGAAGTCTTTTCCTGGCCGGTGCCGGATTGGTCTGTTTTACCGGGCTGGTCTTCCCATCGATCGAAAGCATTGCGCCAATTCTCCTGGTCGCTTTTGTCGGCAGCATCAATCCGTCGAGCGGCGATCTCGGCATGCTGGTTCCACTGGAGCATGCGTTGTTGACCAAGGAAACTGCTGACCGGAACCGCACCTCGGTGTTTGCCAAGTACAGCCTGATCGGCTCGCTCGCCTCCGCCTTTGGCTCACTGGCCGCGGGTTTGCCCGGGGTCCTCGCTTCTGACGGCTGGTCAAGGCTCGCTGCGATCAAGCTGATGTTCTACGCCTACGCAACGCTGGGGCTGCTCGCGGCCTTGCTGTACCGACGCTTGCCGCGCGATACCGGCGATACGGCGAGCGTCCCGAAGGTTGCGCTCGGCCCGTCACGCGGCGTCGTCTACAAGCTTGCGGCGCTGTTCAGCATGGACGCCTTTGCCGGGGGCTTCGTCGTGCAATCGCTGCTGGCGCTCTGGCTTTTCCAGCGCTTCAATTTGTCATTGGAAGCGGCGGGCCTGTATTTTTTCTGCGCGAGCCTCCTCGGCGCATTTTCATTCCCGGTGGCGGCCTGGCTCGCCCGACGCATCGGCCTGATCAACACCATGGTCTTTACCCACATCCCCTCCAGCCTCTGCCTCATCGCTGCGGCGTTCTGTTCCAACCTGAGCGCGGTGCTATCGCTGCTGCTGGTCCGCTCGGCGCTTTCCCAGATGGACGTCCCCACCCGCTCATCCTACGTTATGGCGGTGGTAACGCCTGCCGAACGCACCGCGGCGGCAAGCGTGACCGCTGTGCCGCGGAGCCTGGCATCCTCAATCAGTCCCGCCATCGCCGGTGTCATGCTAGCGGGGCCGTTTTCCGCCCTGCCGTTGGTCGTCTGCGGGTCCCTCAAGATCGCGTATGACCTCGCCTTGCTGCGGATGTTCCGGCACACCAAACCACCTGAAGAGGTGCACTAAGCCGGCGGCCCTTTTCACGCCGCGAGCGTGTTCTCGACCAGCTTGATCCAGTAGGAAGTGCCGTAAACGATGGCCTCGTCGTTGAAGTTGTAGGCCGGATGATGCAGGCCTGCGCTGTCGCCATTGCCGCAGAAGATAAAGGCTCCCGGCCGGGACTCGAGCATATAGGCGAAATCCTCCGCGCCCATCAGGGGCGGCATTTCATGAACATTGGCATCGCCCGCGACTTGCTTAGCAACTTTCGTCGCGAAATCTGTCTGCGAGGCGTGGTTGACCACCACTGGATAGCCGCGCTGATATACCAGCTCGATCTTGGCACCGGTTATCTGCGCCACTCCGGCCACGACCTCACGCACGCGCTTCTCGACCAGCTCCCGCACCTCCGCCGTCAGAGTACGAACGGTGCCCCGCAGTTCGGCGGTCTGGGGAATCACGTTCCGCGCGTTGCCAGCGTGGAATTCGCATATCGAGACGACGGCAGAGTCGAGCGGATCGACCGTACGCGAAACGATCGACTGTAACGCGGTGATCAGCTGCGAGCCCACCAGCACCGAATCGATGCACTTGTGCGGACGCGCGGCGTGACCGCCAAGCCCTTCGATGGTGATGTCGATGGAATCTGTCGCCGCCATCACCGGACCGGACCGGATCGCAAACGATCCGATCGGTATTCCCGGACCATTGTGCATCCCATAGACTTGATCGATTCCGAAGCGGTCCATCAGTCCATCTTGAATCATGGCGGCTGCTCCCGCCCCGCCCTCTTCGGCCGGCTGAAAAATCACCACCGCATCTCCGGCGAAATTCCGGGTCTCGGCCAGATAGCGGGCGGCGCCGAGCAGCATCGCGGTGTGGCCGTCATGGCCGCAGGCGTGCATCTTGCCAGGCGTCTTCGATGCATACGGTAGCTTGGTCTCCTCCTCGATCGGCAACGCGTCCATATCGGCACGAAGCCCGATCACCTTGATTTCGCCGTTGCCGGCCGGCTTGCGCCCCTTGATCACGCCGACGACCCCTGTGCGTCCCAGGCCGGTCGCGACCTCATCGCAGCCGAACTCCCGCAAGCGCTCCGCGACGAATGCTGCAGTGCGATGCACATCGTACAATAACTCCGGGTGCTGATGGATATCGCGGCGCCAAGCCTGAATGTCTGGTTGAAGGTCGGCGACGCGGTTGACGATGGGCATGGCAGCTCTCAGCTAGGGTTGGAGGTTTTGGCGGTGTGTAGCACGCACCCGCGATCCGCCCAACATCAATGGTACAAGCGCTGTACAGACCGGTCACGAAACTGGCAGAACGCGCCGGGGCGATTACAGCGACCGACTTCCGGAATTTCAAATTATGTCCCGAATTCTCGAAGGTGATTTCGACTATATCGTTGTCGGCGCCGGCACGGCCGGCTGCATCATGGCCAACCGGCTGTCCAGCAATTCCAGGCACCGGGTGCTGCTGCTCGAGGCAGGCGGGGATGACAACTGGATCTGGTTTCACATCCCGGTCGGTTACCTGTTTGCGATCGGAAATCCACGCTCGGACTGGATGTTCCGGACTGAGTCGGAAGCCGGCCTGAACGGCCGCTCGCTGGCCTATCCCCGCGGCAAGGTGATCGGCGGCTCGTCCGCCATTAATGCCATGATCTCGATGCGCGGACAGGCGGCCGACTACGATCACTGGCGCCAGCTCGGTCTCGCGGGCTGGGGCTGGGATGACGTGAAGCCGGCCTTCCGCCGTCTGGAGGATCATTTCCTTGGCGAGAGCGAGCACCATGGCCGCGGCGGCGGCTGGCGAATCGAAGCAGCGCGGCTGTCCTGGGCTATTCTGGACGCGATCGGCGATGCCGCAGAGGAAATGGGTATCAAACGAATTCCAGACTTCAACACCGGCGACAATGAGGGTGTCGGCTATTTCCATGTCAACCAGAAGCGCGGTCGCCGCTGGTCGTCCGCACGAGGGTTTTTGAAACCAGCCTTGAAGCGAGCCAATCTGCGGCTCGAAAAACACGTTCTTGTCGATCGGCTTGTTATCGAACAAGGACGAGCCGTCGGCGTGCGATTCATTCAGAACGGTGAAATGGTTGAGGCACGCGCCAAAGGCGAGGTGATCCTGTGCGCCGGATCGATCGGATCGATTCAGGTGCTGCAGCGTTCCGGCATCGGGCCTGCGGAATGGCTGGTGCCGCTCGGCATAGCGACCGTGCTCGATCGGCAAGGTGTCGGGCGCAACCTGCAGGACCACCTGCAGCAACGGGCAATTTATAAGGTCCAGGGCGTTCGCACGCTCAACGAGACCTACTATTCCATTGTCAGGCGCTGCCTGATGGGTCTCGACTATGCATTCCGCCGCCGTGGCCCACTGACGATGGCGCCCTCGCAGCTTGGGATATTCACGCGATCCGATCCTCTCCGCGAGCGCGCCAACATCCAATTTCACGTCCAGCCGCTTTCGCTCGACAAGTTCGGCGACCCCTTGCATCGGTTTCCCGCAATCACCGTGAGTGCCTGCAACCTCCAGCCGACTTCGCGCGGTACTGTTCGTATCCGCTCCGCCGATCCTGCCGAACCGCCCGCGATCGCGCCAAATTATCTGTCGACCGCCGAAGACCGTCAGGTTGCTGCCGACGCCATTCGGACCACGCGGCGTCTGATGCGCCAGCCGGCGCTTGCGCGCTACCACCCCGAAGAATTTTTGCCCGGACCATCCGTCGGCGACGACGATCAAGCGTTGGCGAAAGCCGCCGGCGACATCGGCACTACAATCTTTCACCCGGTCGGCACCGCGAAAATGGGCACCGCGAACGATCCGATGGCCGTCGTCGATGAACGGCTCCGGTTTCATGGCATTGCCGGCCTTCGCGCCGCTGATGCATCGGTGATGCCGACGATTACATCCGGCAATACCAACACCCCCACCGCGATGATCGCCGAAAAAGGCGCCGCAATGATCCTTGAGGACTCCCGGTAGCGATCACGCATACGTCATCACGTCGACGCTTATTTGGCG
>NZ_DATEPI010000197.1:0-3122 GCF_035273305.1 Bradyrhizobium sp.
GTATTGCTTTGGTCGTCGTAAGCGACAAGCTTGACCGGTATCTTCTTGTCGAACGCCTTCACATACACTCCACCATCCGCATTTTTCTGGTCGATCCAGAGTTTCAGGGCGCTATGAACCGGCATCGAAATCGACGCGAAGCGTCCGGACGACGCATATAGCGTGCCGATCTTGATTTCGGCTGGTGCATCCGCAGCAAGAGCCTGTGTAGCTAAAGACAAGCCTGCGGCCAGCACTGCGCCGGTGAACTTCAACATGGAATCCTCCAATTTTCTTGCTTCTCGAAGTCAATCTAGCGCGCCGGATGATAGCGGCACAAGCGCTGCCCCATTAGACAATGGTGCGCGTGCCGGAATACGCCCCATGCATAAGCTCACGATGGATGGACCGTTGACGCCGGGCCATCCGATGTCGCATCAAGGCCGGAACCGACGGACCGCAGCGAGACCGCTGAGGGAGGATCACTGACCATGGCTGAACCCGCGCGCGCAAGACCGAAGCCGACTCCCGAGACCCAGCATTTCTGGGACGGTACACGGGCCGGCGAACTGCGCCTGCAGCGGTGCGATGCCTGCGCCAACGTCTATTTTCCGCCACGCCCGTTCTGCCCAGCCTGCGCCTCGCGCAAGGTCAGCGTCTTCAAGGCGAGCGGCAAGGGGAAGCTTTACAGCTATGTCATTAATCATCGGCCCGCCGCGCCCGGATTCACGCCGCCTTACGCCATCGCGGTGGTAGAGCTTGAGGAAGGCCCGCGGATGATGAGCAACATCGTCGATTGCCCGCAAACGCCGGAAGCGCTGGAACTCGACATGAAGCTTGAGATCGCGTTCGAAAAGCTCGATGACGCGATCACGCTTCCCCTTTTCCGTCCGGCAAAGGGCTAATCGCGATGCGCAGGAATCAAGTCGCCGTGGTAGGTGCCGCCGAAACCACCGAACTCGGCGTTATTCCCAACATGTCGCAGATCCAGTTGCATGCGGACGCGGCGCTGAACGCGATCGCCGACGCAGGGCTGAAATTGTCCGACATCGATGGCATCGCTACTGCGGTCGAGACGCCGCAGCAGATCGCGCATTATCTCGGAATCACGCCGACATGGGTCGACGGAACGTCTGTAGGTGGCTGCTCGTTCATGCTGCACGTTCGTCATGCCGCGGCGGCCATCGAGGCCGGGCTTTGCAAAACGGTCCTGATCACTCACGCCGAAAGCGGCAAGTCCATGATCGGAAAGCAGCCGCGCTCGACGCCGCCTGACAGCCTGAACGGGCAGTTCGAGTCCCCATTCGGCGTGTACGGTCCGCCGAGTATGTTTCCTATTCCTGTACTTCGGTACATGAAGAC
Organism: Bradyrhizobium sp.; assembly: GCF_035273305.1. Lineage (GTDB taxonomy): Bacteria > Pseudomonadota > Alphaproteobacteria > Rhizobiales > Xanthobacteraceae > Bradyrhizobium. Next base: position 1,342 of record NZ_DATEPI010000197.1, read on the forward strand.
CCACGGCATCACCCATGAGCAGCTTGCCATGGTCGCGGTTGTGCAGCGGGAATGGGCGGCGAAGAACCCGCGCGCGACCATGAAGGCCCCGATCACTGTAGACGACGTGCTGAACTCGCGGATGATCGCCTATCCGTTCCGTATCCTGCAGTGCTGCCTGGTGACAGATGGCGGCGGCGCGCTGATCCTCACCAGCGCCGATCGCGCCAAGGACTTTCCGAAAAAGCCCGTTTACATCCTTGGCACTGGTGAGAGCGTGGAAACACCGATGGTTAGCCAGATGAAGACCTTCGACAGTTCGCGCGCCTTCAAGGTCGCGGGTCCGCTCGCGTTCAAGGAAGCCGGGATTGCGCACAAGGATGTCGATCACCTCATGATCTACGATGCCTTCGCGCATCTGCCGCTCTATGGACTCGGCGATCTCGGCTTCATGCCGCATGAAGAGGTCGGACGGTTTATAGCCGACGGCAATACAAGGCCTGGCGGCAAACTGCCGCTCAACACCAATGGTGGCGGCCTTAGCTATATGCATTCGGGCATGTATGGGATGTACGCGCTTCAGGAAAGCGTGCGGCAGATGCGCGGCACCGCGCCGGCGCAGGTCCCGGGCGCGAAAATATCGGTTTGCCATGGGGTCGGCGGCATGTTTGCGGCCAGCGGCACCATCATTTTTACAAATGAGCTTTAGCAGGGCTTCTCGTATCCGGAACAGTCCGTGACGACCATACCTGAGGTGCGCGATAGCGCGGGAATCCAGATGCCGGTTGCCGGGCTCTGCGTTTCTTGGAGATACGAGAATAACAAGCAATCGGCAGCGGGAGCATCCATGGCGCAGGGCAAATCACTTGAAGGTAAATCCATCGTCGTCACCGGAGCGGGCCGCGGCATCGGCCGTGAGATCGCCCTGCTTTGCGCGGCTGAAGGCGCCAAGGTGGTTGTTAACGATCCCGGCGTCGCCGCTGACGGTTCGGGATCGAATGCCTCCCCTGCCGAAGAGGTGGTTGAGGAGATCAAGAAGCGGGGCGGCACTGCGGTTGCGAATTTCGAAACCGTTGCCGAAGCAATTCCTGCCAGCAAGATCGTCAAGACGGCGGTCGACAGTTTTGGCAAGCTCGATGGTGTCGTTAATAACGCCGGCATCCTGCGCGACGCGATTTTTCATCGCATGAGCATCGATGCGTTTGAGTCCGTCATCAAGGTGCATCTCATGGGCTCATTCTACGTCTCGCACGCCGCGGCGCGACTGTTCAGGGAGCAGGAAAGCGGTTCGTTCGTTCATTTCACGTCGACGTCGGGTTTGGTCGGGAATTTCGGACAGGCGAATTACGCTGCCGCCAAGCTCGGCATCGTCGGGCTCTCCAAATCGATCGCCCTTGACATGAACCGGTTCAACGTCCGCTCGAATTGCGTATCACCATTCGCCTGGAGTCGATTGATCGGGACTATTCCGACGGAAACCGAAGCTGAAAAGGCGCGGGTGGCAAAGATTCAGCAGATGGGCCCGGAGAAGATTGCGCCGATCGTGGCGTTCTTGCTCAGCGATGCGGCAAAGGAAGTTACCGGACAGATTTTCGCGGTGCGGATGAACGAGATTTTCCTGATGAGCCAGTCGCGCCCATTGCGCTCGGTCCATCGCGGCGAAGGATGGACGCCGCAAGCCATTGCCGAACATGGTATGCCGGCGCTGAAGTCGTCATTCTACAAGCTGGACCGCTCGGCGGATGTCTTTAACTGGGATGCAGTGTAGCCGGCGCTCGCGCTTAGCATCTAGAGTCCGCGCG
>NZ_DATEPI010000198.1:0-6286 GCF_035273305.1 Bradyrhizobium sp.
GATGCCAGCAATCGAAGTCGGTTACCATGGCCACGGTCGCGTAACAGATCTCGGCTTCGCGGGCGAGCTTGGCCTCCGGCATGTTGGTCATGCCGATAACGGAATAGTCGAGGTTCTTGTAGGTCATGCTTTCGGCGTAACTCGAGAATTGCGGACCCTCGATACAAACATAGGTGCCGCCGCGCGCGATAGCGATCCCCTCGGCTTCGCCGGCCTCGGCAAGATGGATGCGCAGCCGTGGCGACACCGGATGCGCCATGGACACGTGGGCGACGCAGCCCTTGCCGAAGAACGAGCTATCGCGCTTATGGGTGCGATCGATGAATTGGTCGACCAGGACGAAGGTGCCGGGTGGCAGTTCCTCCTTGAAGGAGCCACAGGCCGACAACGAGATCAGGTCGGTTACCCCCGCACGTTTTAGCACGTCGATATTGGCGCGATAGTTGATGTCGGACGGCGACAGCCGGTGACCCCTGTCATGGCGCGGCAGAAACACGATCGGCAGTCCGGCGATGCTACCGCGCCGCACTGGCGCCGAAGCTTCACCCCACGGGCTGGCGATGTCTTCCTCGCGCGCACTCTCGAGCCCCGGCAACTCATAGATGCCGGAACCGCCGATAATCCCAAGAACCGCCCTCGCCATTCCTCTTTACTTCCCATCGCAACGCCGGCCTCCGCCACGTTCCGCGCCCATCCTACTGGCCGCGCATAAGCGGAACAAGAAGAGCGGTGGCGTGTGTTGACGTTCCGCGATCTCCTCGGGCCATCCTTGAGCTCAGCGAAGGTCGCCCTTTCTTTCCTCGCCCTTTATGGGTCGCCGAACGAAGCTCGCTCTTTTCTTATCCCTCCCACGTTTGTGGGGTCGAGACGAGCAGAGCTCGCTCTGGGGTGGCGCGAAGCGCCGGGTGGGGTTGCGTCATACACACACACACGAACGGCCCCCCACCCTGCACATCGTTCGCGCCGCTCACGATCTGCTTTCCCTCCCCACAAGTGGGAGGGATGAAGACCGCCGTTTCCGAGACGCGCGCACCTTCGTTCTCGCTCCGATCTGCTTCTCCCTCGCCCCGCAAGCGAGCGAGGCTTGCTCTTTCTTATCCCTCCCCTTCTTTATGGGCGAGACGAGCGACGGCTCGCCCCTTCTTATCCCTCCCACTTTTGTGGGGAGGGTGGCACATCGTGAGCGGTGCGAACGATGTGACGGGTGGGGGCTGCTTCCGCAAGCCAGATATCAGCGAAGTTGGTTCGGTGACTACCCCCCACCCGGCGCTTCGCCACAGGTGGGAGGGATAAGAAAGAGAGCCGTCCTCAATTCCAAATTTTCAAACAGCCAGACAAACCGCACACACCTCCGCGATCTCGCCGCGCATGTCCGCGCGAGTTTTGCATCGTGTAAAGCCATCTGAAATTCAGAGGGCGCAGGGAATGCCGGGCGCTCGATGCACCCGCAGCCTCGTATGCAAAATAGAAAGCATACGAGTGTAGTCACCACAGGTTCACCGAAATCATCCGGCATTCCCCGCGCAATGGTTTTACGACTTATAACGTGATCTCCCCGGTGATCGGGCTTTGTTGTCACCGTCGCCAGTGAGATACCTCTCACTAACTTGACGCCAGCGTCGAGGCGTCAGGACCACACGACTTCGTCGTCCGCGAAATCCGCGCATCGTCGAGCGCGCCTTCGCGTCCATCGCATCCCGCTCCCAACGTCTTTGACGATCGCGAAACGCCCCTCGTATGGGAACGGGACGGCGCGCATCTATTGCTGATTTGCTTCAGATCGGAAGCTGAATATTTTTTCCGACCCGACTGGAGAGCTAGCATCAGCTGATTTGGTTCAAACTTTTTTGCCGATGCGCGCGAGCTACCCCCACCCGGCGTCGTCCCTGCGAAAGCAGGGACCCATAACCCCCACCCTCTCAGGTAAGTCGCTCCGCTAAACCAGCAAATCGCTGAGATCGCGCCATTCAGGATTGTCTCTTTCGATCAGCTCGATTTTCCAATCACGCTTCCATCGTTTCAATTGCTTTTCCCGGCCGATAGCCTCGTCTGGGCGTTCATAAGATTCCGTGTAAACGAGCCGATGAACGTCGTAGGCTTTTACAAACGACGAGCCTTGGCTATTGCGGTGCTCTGCCAAGCGCTTTTGCAACCAGTTCGTCACTCCGATGTACAACGTTCCGTGACGCCCGCTCGCGAGAATGTAGACGTGGCACATGGGCCTGATCCGGGGGGTGTTGAGCTTGACTGAGCTCAGTCGTCTTCACGGCGGTGTAGGTTTTCACTATGTGCGAAATTGACGACCACTCGCAACCAGAAAAGCCGGTGGTTATGGGTCCCTGCTTTCGCAGGGACGACCACCTCTGCTGTTCTGCGAAAAAATAACGTAGCACGTCGTCCCTTTGAAAACATTGGCTCTACGCCAATCCGCCCTACCAACCGAGAACGCTCCGCGCGATCTCGCCGGCCTCCGGATGGTCCTCTGGCGGATGCAGGGCCGCGTCCATCGCGTTGGCCGCGAGTACGCACATGACTTGCGAGGCAATATTTCCCAGCGGCACGAACTCTCTGGCAAGGAATTTGAACTGCGCGCGGGCCTGACGCAGTGTGGATTTGGCAACGAGGGCGCTGGCCGCTACAGCGCCATCATCCGAGCTCCATGGTTTCGGCGACAGCACCGTCACGTCTTCGGAGCCAGGCACCGCGTCAGCACGATCTTCTGCCACCGCTTGAGCTTCGATTCCTTGGTAGCAGTGATTGCGGTTGGCGAGGTCGGATCGAAGCTCCGGCTGTCTGGCTTCGAGAAAGAATATTCTTTCGTTGAGTGCGTCACACTCCGCCTGCAGCGCGTCGGCATGACGCGTCATGCTTTCACACTTGTATCGCCACAGGGCTTCGGCATTCGGAGTGGCGATCGCATCAGCGGCCAGTGTTTCCAGGAGTTCGCAGGCACGCCGCAGATAAGCAGCATTGTAGCCACTCGACATCAGTTCGGCGAAACGGCGCAGAAAGCCAATGGTTTCCGCGAGATCCGGCGCATCGAACGCAACCAAGGGCTCGGCCATGAAATTGCTTCCACACACGCTTTCTGTCGGTGCATAGAACGACCGCTTGGCAGTCGATCGGCGGATTATTCAACCGGAATCGTTGTCCATATCAGCAGCGGCGAAAATAGGTCCGCTCGCATCCGATCGCTCGTGAACAAAATAAAAATTTGCTCGCTGATCGCGGCATACACGCGGCGGCAAATTCAGGGATTCGTCTTGGGCGAGGACGCGAAAGCATTCTTCACGACGGCTGATAGCTTTGCCCAACTGCAGGAGAGTGAACCATCGTCACAGGGCGTCGATTTTGATCGATCGATCGGACGCTTTACCGGCAATGGAGGTGAAAATGAATTCGCCGGCTTCAACGTGATCGGTGCAGCGGCCTGCTGACGCGCGCTCTCCAAGCTGGCACGCAGCCGCTCGTTCTGCCTCTTTGCCAATTCAGCCGATACGGCTTCGCGCTGTTGGGCATCGAGGAAGCCCATATAGGCCCGGTCGATCTCTTTCCGTTCCTCCGCTGTGGGATTGGGGCCCGCGATGTCGAACTTTCGGTCCTGCATGAAATCGTAATAGGTGTAGCCCCCGCCGGGCTTTCGTCGACCGGCAAACCGCGCATTGCAATCGGTCAGCGAGCCGGCCCGCTCCGTTTTCGGCTGGGCCTTGGCCTCGACCTGTTCGACGCACTCTTCAAAGTCCCGGGCGGACAGAAATGGCGAGCCGCCGGTACCAAGCCACAGCACGACGAGTGCCAGGAAACCCAGCGCGACCGATGTCAGAACATACGTTTTGATGCCGCCCAGACGGTCCATCCGCTCGATTCCCCACCGATTCGACAACTACATGAAAAAAATGCGGGTTTTTGCGGGCAAGCACGTTTCTCCATGTGGCAGCATGGTCACAGCCCACTGGTTTGTTTATTGGGGCGGATTGTCGCCATCATTGAGCAACGAAGGTCGGACAGAGTCCGCGGACTTTGTAAAAAAGGGTATTTCAACATGCGGTCTGCAAGAACGATTGCAACCTGGGCATCCGTCGCGGCGGTCGCCTGTTCAATTTTTGCATTTAGCTGGGTCGGGCTCGCGCTGCTCGGCTTTTGAAATCTTTCGTGCCGGCACATCACTATTTGTGCCAGGCTCCTCGAAATCCTTCGGATTCCTGATCCCCAAACCATGAGCAGCATGATTTACAAGCCTGTTGTGTTTCTTATTGCGGCTTTTAGCCTGGCAAATTGCTGCGCGTTGGGGACCGGCTGTGTACCGACTGCCGAAACTGCGGCCGCGTGGGACGGGCTTGATGCGGCCCCAACCGAGGAAGCTCAGCCCGTCGAGCTCCGGCCCAAACAGCATGCGCGCAAAAAACGGGAGAGTGAGGCTGCCGAGATCAAGGGCGCATCTCGACCGAGGGATAGCTGGGGAGAGCAGCAAACGGCCGATGAGATTGAGGAGGCGAGGCTCAAGCGCAAACTCACGATTTGCCAATCCTGCCTCCCGAGGGAGTCCGCACGCGACGATAGCGCGGGCGCTGTCCGCCGCTGATATCAGTTTGCGGCGGGTCGAAGCGCCGTCCCGTCGTCATGGCCGGGCTTGTCCCTCCGCTCGTCGTTCCTGCAAAGGCAGGAACCCATCACCACCGGCTGCAGCGTTTTGAACGAACAGAGAAGCGAACACCTGCTTCCATCATCCCCGTCACGGCGTAGCGATGAGCGCGAGCGCGCTCACTCTGGGGTCCCTGCTTCCGCAGGGACGCGGTGATGGTTGGTTCGGCACGGGCTCGTGGTTAAATTTCCACTCACGTAGCGTCACTCGCCGCGAAGCATTGCTTTCGCCGCTCCGGCACCGCCAGATGCTTCAGATCGAGACGAATAACCGCGTCGAGGATTGGCGATTCATCCTCCTATCGTATGAGGACGCTTGCTCCTGACCGACTTACTATGACCGCTTGCTGAACAAGATAGCCAGATGCGGTTCAGACGCTAACGGCCAAACCTCGATACACGCTTTGATTGAACATTTCAGAGCACCCAACCGACGCCGCTTGCGGTCAACAGGAGATAGCAGATGCTTAACACGACGAAGCGCATTACAACTCCCACGAGGTTCGCGCTGCTGGCGCTCGGCGCCATCAGCCTGAGCAGCCTGTCGCTGCCGGCCAGGGCCGGCGACGACGCACCCGATGCCGGCGCAAAAAACCCATCCACGTGTAGGGAGGTGGTCAACAAGAAATGCCTGATGAAGCCGAACGACGGCCAGTCCAGCCAAAATCAGGATACGAGAAATCAGGACAAAGCCGCGGCCGCCCGTCAAGAAAATAGACTTAGTGGGCTGGTTAATTCCCCTGGCATCGGACACTACGATAGCAAAGGTAACATCACGAGCGTTGAATATCCTAAGTTGGGCTTTAGTGACGTAAATTACGGCGACGAGGCCATTATACGCGTCTATACCAACGGTCAGCGGCAGCTGGTCTACGTTACTGGCAAGTTTGATCACACGGGTTATTATGGCGCTGGTAACGGCGGCGGCGCGCCTGGGCACACAGGACCGCGTAGCGCCAGTACCCAAACAAAGGCGAACGTGGCCGCCGCGAGGAGTACTGCGACCGCCGCGGTCCCTACCCCCATCAAGAGCACCACCTTCGACAAGACCACCAACACCATGACGCGCGACTATCGCACCGGCGCCACCGCAGCCGCCGGCGGCCCGCCCCCTGCCGCGGCGATCGCCAGCAAACCAACCGCAGAACAACTCGCCGCGCAGTCCGGCACCCGCGATCATCGGAGGAAGTAAGACATGTTCGCCTGATCGGATCAGCGCTCCATGAGAACGGGAGCGCGTGACAACTGAGCCCGGCATCGCATCTACGTTGCCGGGCTTTTAACAGCGCCGATTTTCATGACCGTCTACAACTGCCGCTCACTGTCCTCGGGCGTGAGCACGGAGGAACTCTCCCGCATTCGCCAACGCGTCCCGCCCGGCCGCCAATTTCGCATTCCATAGCGGCCAGGCGTGGATCATGCGCGGCCAGATCTCCAGCCTCACATCAACGTCGACCGATCCGGCCGCGGCCGCGAACCGCGTGGCATCCGCTAGCAACGTCTCCGCCGATCCGACCTGGATCAATATCGGCGGGAAGCCGCGCAAATCCGCAAATAGCGGCGAGATCAGCGGGCTCTCGCGATCGATATCCGTCGGCACATAGGCCTCGGCCAATTCGCCGAGGTAGGCCTTGTGGATAATCGG
>NZ_DATEPI010000199.1:0-2741 GCF_035273305.1 Bradyrhizobium sp.
AAGCCGAGAACAGCTATACCGATAGCGTGCTCGGCCATACCGCCGCGTTGCAGAAAACCCTGGTGAAGGAAATGCGCGGGCGGATCAAGGAAGACGACACCAGCGTGCCGTCGCCCGACGGACCATTTGCGTACTTGCGAAAATTCCGCGAAGGCGGTCAGCATGAGCAATTCGGCCGGATGCCGCGTAATGGCGGCGAGATCCAGATCGTGCTCGATGGCGATCAGCTCGCAGCCGAACATGAGTACTTCAAATTCGGCGGCGCGAGGCATTCGCCCGATCATCGGCTTGAGGCCTGGAGCGCCGACATCAAGGGCTCTGAATATTTCTCGATCCGCGTTCGCGATTGGATAAATGGCGCCGATCGCGATGATCTCGTCGAGGAGACCGATGGCGCCATTGTGTGGGCCATGGACTGCGAAAGCTTTTTTTACGTCAAGCTCGATGAAAATCACCGCCCGATGCAGGTCTGGCGTCACCGGCTGGGCACGCCGCAAACGCAGGACGTCTTGATTTACGAAGAGCAAGATTCAGGCTGGTTCACGCATATTCATGAAAGCTCCAGCGGCCGCTTCTGTGTGATCGCGGGCGGCGATCACGAAACCTCCGAGCAACGACTGATCGACCTGTCCGATCCGGATGCACCGCCACGGCTGATCGAGCCGCGCCAGGTCGGGGTACAGTATTCGGTTGCGGATCGGGGGGACGAGTTGTTCATTCTCACCAATGCCGATAGCGCGATCGACTTCAAGATCGTCACCGTCTCCTTGAAAACGCCGCGGCGCGACAACTGGCGCGATTTGATTCCGCACCGGAGAGGTATTTATGTGCTCGATCTTGAACTGTATTCCGGTCATCTGGTGCGGCTGGAACGCGCACACGCATTGCCCTCCATCATCATCCGCGATCTCGCATCAGGCGAGGAACACGCCATCGCTTTCGAGGAAGCGGCATATTCGCTGGACACGCTTGGCAGCTATGAATTCGATACCACCAATCTGCGCTTCTCCTATTCTTCCATGACCACGCCTACGGAAATCTACGACTACGACATGAGCACCCGCTCGCGCACCCTGCGCAAGCGGCAGGAGATTCCTTGCGGGCATAACCCCGCGGACTATCTCACCACACGGATCATGGCTGTCTCTCATGATGGCGCCGAGGTGCCGATCTCGATCCTGCACCGTAAAGATCTTCGGCGCGATGGCAGCGCGCCGTTGCTGCTGTACGGCTACGGCTCCTATGGCATGGCGATGCCGGCATCGTTCTCGTCCAACCGGCTGTCGCTGGTCGATCGCGGGTTCGTCTATGCGATCGCGCATGTCAGGGGAGGCACCGACAAGGGCTGGGGCTGGTATCTCGACGGCAAGCGTGAAAAGAAGACCAACAGCTTCGACGATTTCGCAGCCAGCGCCCGCGCACTGATATCGGCCAGATATACCGCCGCCAAGCGGATCGTTGCCCACGGCGCCAGCGCCGGCGGGATGCTCATGGGCGCGGTTGCCAATCGAGCCGGTGAATTGTTCGCGGGCATTGTTGCCGAAGTGCCGTTTGTCGACGTTCTCAACACCATGCTTGATGACACCCTGCCGCTGACGCCCCCGGAATGGCCCGAATGGGGAAATCCGATCGAGAGCGAGGCCGATTTCAAAACCATTCTTTCCTATTCGCCTTACGAGAACGTCGCGGCCAAGCAATATCCAGCAATCCTGGCGATGGGCGGGCTGACCGATCCGCGTGTCACCTACTGGGAGCCGGCGAAATGGATCGCGCGCCTGCGGCCCACCATGACCGGCGGCGGGCCGGTATTGCTTCGCATCAACATGGGCGCCGGTCACGGCGGTGCATCCGGACGATTCGAGCGGCTCGATGAAGTCGCGATCGTCTATGCATTCGCGCTATGGGCGGTGGGATTGGCCGATCGACGCGAGGTGGCGTGAGGTAGAGCTTGATCGATTCTGATTAAATCAGAATCGGGGTCTAGTCTTTTCTTCTGACGCGTTTACTTAACGCGAACCGGTCTCCACTTCGCTTGAAAACGCTCTGGCTTATTCTTCCGGCGCGTTTTCTTCGCGCGAACGGGCGCCCACTTCGCTCGAAAACGCTCTGGTGGCGATCGCGGAAACACGAGCTCAGGAAGCCCGCGAAGTAGTCATCACTATCCGAATGAGATCGGCGGCGTTTCTGGCGCCGAGCTTCTTCATGATGTTGGCGCGATGATCTTCGACGGTCCGCGGACTGATTCCGAGCTTGCGCCCGGCTTCCTTGTTGGATGCGCCGGCGGCAAATTGCGCCAGCACCTCACGTTCACGTGGGGTCAATGTTTCACGCCGGGAAAGATGAACCGGAGATCGATTGGCGTGCCGGCGCGCATACGCGCCGATCGCTTGATCCAGCCAACCCACGATCTCTCGCGTGCGCAACGGCTCCTCGATGAAATCCAGTGAGCCGTTCTTGATGGCCTTGACCGCCATGGCGATGTCGCCCAGTCCGGAGATCATGAAGCCAGGCGGCGTGGCATCAGCATCGTGATGCTCTTTGCTGATGTCGAGCCCGGATCCGCGCGGAAGCTGCGCGCCGAGCGGAATGAAGGATGGATTATGGCTTCGCGAGACCGCCCTCAGACTGGCGCGGTCCGGATAACAGAGCACCCGATAGCTGCCCGTTGACACAACCACGCAAAGCCCTTCGCGCATGGGTTGGTCACGGTCGGCTGGCAGCATTTCTCGGTGGGGAACGAA
>NZ_DATEPI010000200.1:0-11351 GCF_035273305.1 Bradyrhizobium sp.
GAGCCGTGCTTGATCATGCCGGCTTCTTCATAGGCCTTGCCGACCATGTAGCCGGTCGTGTTGTTGAGATAAAGCAGCGGAGTACGCGATTGGCAGCAGGCCTGAATGAAATGAGTTGCCTTGTTCGCGCCGTCAGGATCGAGCGGGCCATTGTTGGTGATAATCCCGATCGGCTCGCCTTCGATACGTGCGTGCCCGCACACCGTGGCCTGACCATAATTGATGCCGAAGTCATTGAAATCGGAATCGTCGATGATCCGTGCGATCACCTGGCGCATGTCGACGGGCCGCTTGTGATCCATCGCCATGATGCCCAGTAATTCCTCGGGATCGTGACGCGGCGGAGGATGAGACGCTTCCATGCGGCGCGGCCGGTCCCATTTCAGATTGGTCATGATGTCGCGCGCGATCCGCAGTGCGTCCCGATCGTCTTCAGCAAGATAGTCGCCGAGCCCGGATATGCTGGTGTGCATTTCGGCGCCGCCGAGCTCTTCTTCGGTAGCGATTTCGCCGGTAGCCGCCTTCAAAAGCGGCGGCCCGGCCAGAAAGGCGCGGGTCCGGCCGCGCACCATCACAATGTAGTCCGACAGTCCGGTCTGGTAGGCGCCGCCTGCGGTCGAGGAGCCGTGCGTGACGGTAATCACCGGCAACCCGGCCGCCGAGAGCCGCGCGAGGTTGCGAAAGATGTTGCCGCCCCTGACGAAATCCTCGACCCGATAGCGCAACAGATTGGCGCCGGCGCTTTCAACCAATTGCACAAACGGCAGCTTGTTCTCGAGTGCCAGTTCCTGCACGCGCAAGGTCTTGTCGAGCCCGTAAGGTTGCAGCGCGCCGGCGTCGATGCCGGAATCATTCGCGCTGACCATGCAGCGGATGCCCGCGACGAAGCCGATGCCTGCAATGACTCCGCCGCCAGGCACGCTCTTGTCCGGATCGGGAACGTCGAACATGTACCCCGCCAGGGTCGATAGTTCGATGAAAGGGGAGCCGGGATCGAGCACTAGCGCCACGCGCTCACGCGGCAGCAATTGTCCGCGTTTGTGAAACCGCTCCTTGGCCGCAGCGGAGGCGGCGCGCGTCCTCTCCTCCAATTCGCGCATCCGCGAAATCAGCGCCAGCATGCCGGCGCGGTTAGCCTTGTAAGCGTCGCTGCCGGGCGCGATCGTGGATTCAAGGATTGTCATCGCTATCCAATTGTCATTGCGAGGAGCGAAGCGACAAAGCGATCCAGTCGTTCGCCGGCTGCGTGTGGATTTCCGCTCCTGTTCACAACGAATGATCCTTTCCGATAAACGTTAGCGTCTGATCCCGAAAATCTGCCTCGCCTCCGCCGGACTCGCGATGTCGCGGCCAGCACGGCGCGCGCAGGCCGCGACGGTCTCAATGAGCTGACCATTTGAGGTTACCTTGCTGCCGTCAGGCCGATAGAAGGTATCTTCGAGGCCAGTGCGCAAATGGCCGCCAAGATCGGCGCAACGCTGATGCAGCGGCCAAATTTCGGAGCGGCCGATCGCGGTGACCTGCCAGTGCGCTTGCGGAGATTTCAGCTTCAGCAGGATCGGCAGCAATTCCGGATCGGCCGGCATGCCCGATGCGACGCCCATGACGAAATTGTATTCCAGCGGCCCGGAATACATGCCGGTCTGCCGGTACATGCCGACGCAGCGCACGATGCCGACATCGAAACATTCGAATTCCGGAATGGTGTCCACTTCCTTCATCACATCGAGATAGTCCTGCACTTTCTCGACCGCATTATCGAACATCATCGGCGGCCAGGCCCAGGTATTGTCGCTTTTGACTTTCAGGTAATTCAGCGAGCCGGCGTTGCAGGCGGCCATCTCCGGCTTGGTCTCCCGCACGCAATCGAGAGCGCCCTGATAATTGGGACCGGACGTGCCCGTGGTGTGATTGATGATGACGCCGGGACAGGCCTCACGGATCGCCTGCTGGATCTCGCGAGATATGCTGACATCCCAGGACGGCAGATGTCCCTCGCCCGGCTCCTGCCGGCGCAGATGAATATGCATGATGCTGGCACCGGCATTAAAAGCGCCCTTCGCTTCACGTGCCATCTGCTCCGGGGTGACCGGCACGTGGTGCTGTTTTGGGTCGGTCAATACGCCGTTCAGCGCGCAGGTGATCACAGCCTTGTCGCTCATGGATTAGCCTTCATGACGATCAATGTCTCCATCTCGCGCGGCCTTCTTGCCGAGATCTCAGCATACCGAAATCGCTCCTGATGTCACCGAAGGATAAACGCCGGGCAGCCCAGGAGGGCCGCTGATCGGGCCGTGCTGCTTGTTGTTTAGAAGTCGCGCGCCACGTTCTGCTGCTCGCCCGCGAGTGTTTCGGCGGCTACCGCTCGTTTATATCCATCGCGCGACCGCAGGCGCTGCCAATAGGCCGCGACGTTCGGACCGAAATCCCTGGCAAGCCCGATGTTTTCGGCAAGGCGCAACGCGTAACCGATCACGACATCAGCGGCGGTGAAGCGACCGCCGACGAGAGTCTCGGCATTTGCGGTGGCGGCTTCCACCGCCCGCAGTCGGCCCAAAAACCATTTGGCATAGTCGGTCACAACCTGCGGATTGCGCCGCTCTTCCGGTTCGAGACGGCTGTAGCGCAGCACCAGGGTTTGCGGAAACGTCAAGGTGGCGTCGCTGAAATACATCCAGTTCAGGAATGCGCCGTAAACCGGCTCATCGACGCCGACGATCAGCGGCGTCGGTCCATGCCGCGTGCCGAGATAGTGGCAGATGCCGGACGACTCGGTCATCCTCGTCTCGCCATCGATCATCAAGGGAATGGTACCGAGCGGATTGAGCGCCAGATACTCCTTCGCAAGCACCCTTGGAGGGAACGGCAGCATTTTGAGATCATAGCGCAGGCCCATTTCTTCCAGCATCCACAGCGGACGGAATGAGCGAGCCCCGTGGCAATGATATAGAGTGATCATCCGCTTTCCCTTACTTCGAAGTCACAACCCCATTTGTCGGCTGGCGAGGTCTTTCATGATCTCCTCGCTGCCGCCACCGATCGCATTGACCTTGACCTCGCGATAGATGCGCTCGACTTTTATGCCGCGCATGTAGCCGGCGCCGCCAAAAATCTGCACTGCTTCGGAGGCGCAGAAGGCCATCGTCTGCGTCGCCTGATTCTTCAGCATGCAGATCTCGGCGACTGGGCTTTCGCCGTGATCAAGCCGCCACGCCAGCATTTCCAACATCGCCTGTGACGCGGCCACCCGTTGCGCCATGTCGACCAGTTTATGCCGGATCACCTGATGCTGCGCCAACGGCTTTCCAAACGTGTGCCTCTGCCTGGCGTATTCCATGGCTTCTTCCAGGCAAACCCGCGCAGCCGCCGTGCAGCCGGCCGCCATGGTGAGACGCTCGCTGTTGAAATTATGCATGATGATCTTGAAGCCCCTGCCCTCTTCCCCGAGCAGATTTGCGGCGGGCACACGGCAATCATCGAAATGCAAGGTCGCGGTATCGGAGGCCCACCACCCCATTTTCTTCAGCCGCGTTCGCGACAGCCCGGCCGTGTCGCCCTCGATCACCAAAAGGCTGACGCCACCAGGACCGGGACCGCCGGTGCGCACCGCTGTGGTAATGTAATCAGCCCGCATGCCCGAGGTGATGAACGTCTTCTCGCCATTGACGATATAGAATTCGCCGTCACGCCGCGCAGTGGTGCGCAGGTTCGCGACATCCGAGCCGCCGCTCGGCTCCGTGATTGCCAGCGCCGAGATTTTCCTGCCCGACAAGATTTCCGGCAGCACACGCGCCTTGAATTCCGGGCTGCCGGCGCGCGCGATCGGCGGCGCGCCAATCGAATTGCTCTTGAGACTCGCGCTGACGCCGCCGGCGCCGGCCCGCGCCAACTCCTGAACCGCGACGATCCACATAAAATTATCAACTTCGGTTCCGCCATATTCCTCTGGGAAGCCAAGGCCCAGTAGCCCAATCTCGGCTGCCTTTCGGTAGAGCTGTCTCGGAAATTCGCCTGCCTCGTCCCATTCGTGGGCGTAAGGCTCGATTTCCTTTTCGACAAAACGGCGCACCACCTCGCGATAGGCTTCGTGCTCGGCCGTGTAGAATGGGCTTGCCATTCGTATCGCTCCCCTGTGCTGCCGCCGTCCAAAATCAGACTACAGCGGACCGCGCCGGAGTCGAAGTCGAAGTCCCGCCAATTGGCATCGGTGACGTTCCAGCGAGTTCGGAAATTCAGAACTTCAGCTTGACGCCCAGGTAGACGCAGGAATAGAGCGATTTGGTCCCGCCCCACCAAGAGGGGCGGCTCGCGATCGTCACGAACGCGGGGCGGGATGCGGTGGCCGCGAAAGCGCGCTCGACGATGCGCGCGTATTGCGGACGACGAAGCCGTGTGGTCCTGACGCCTCGACGCTGGCGTTAAGTCGGCGGGAAATATCTCGCTGGCGACGGTGACAAGAAAGCCCGATCACCGGGGAGATCACGGTATAAGCCGTAAAACCATTGCGCGGGGAATGCCGGACGATTTCGGTGAACCTGTGGTGACTACCTCGTGTGCTTTCTATTTTTTGCACGCGAGACTGCGGGTGCATTGAGCGCCCGGCATTCCCTGCGCCCTCTGATTTTCAGATGCGCTTCACACGATCCAAAACTCGCGCGGAAATGCGCGGCGAGATCGCGGGGTGTGGGTTTTTGCGTGGAGGAATCCGAGGGAGATGGGCGAATGCCGCGACGCGGTTATCCCTCCCCCACTTTTTGTGGGGAGGGTGGCGCGAAGCGCCGGGTGGGGGTTCGGAGCGGATGGCGCTGCGCGAATACCTCGCTCGCGGAAGCAGCCCCCACCCGGCACATCGCTCGCTCCGCTCACGATATGCCCGCCCTACCCACAAAAAGTGGGGGAGGGATAAGAAACAGCGAGCTTCGCTCGTGTCGACTGACGGCTGGCCAATCCGAGCTGATTTCGGCATGCTGGCTCAAACAGGTTCGAAACAGCCCAAGTGGATCAACTGCCCACCTTCGCCTTTGGAGGAAACTTTGTCGGTTCGTTATTACGATTGGATTGCGCATTTCGGCCTTAGGACCCCGAACAAGCCCGCGGTGGTCGATCTCGCCAGCGGACGGGAATTCGCTTACGCGCAATTGGATGCCCGCATTTCGCGGCTCGCGACGCACCTGCGCCACCGGCTCGACATCAAACCTGGCGATCGGGTTGCGGTGCTCGCACTGAACACGACCGATACGCTGGAGGTTCAGTTTGCCTGTGGACGCCTTGGCGCCGTCTTCCTGCCGCTGAACACCCGCCTTACGATCCCCGAGTTGCAGTTCATCGTCGGCGATGCCGCGCCCGCCCTGATGATCCATGACGCCGACCTTTCCGATATCGCAATATCCGTGGCGCAACTGTGCGGCATTGGCTCGATGCTTTTACTTGGGCCTGATGGCTCCTATGAGGCCGCGATCGCGGCTTCAGCTCCGCTCGACAAAGCCGAGCTCGTGACGCTCGATGACATCTCGACCATTATGTACACCTCGGGTACCACGGGGCAGCCAAAGGGCGCCATCATCACCCACGGCATGACCTTCTGGAATTGCGTCAATCTCGGCGGACCCGCGTATATCTCGCCGTCGTCGGTGCTGCTGACGGTGCTGCCGCTTTTTCATACCGGCGGACTCAACTGCTACACCAACCCGGTCCTGCACGCCGGCGGTACTGTATTGATTATGCGCGCCTTCGATCCCGGTCTCGCGCTGGCGCTGATCAGCGATCCATCGCGCGGCATCAACGTGTTTTTCGGCGTGCCTTCGATCTATCAATTCATGTCGCAGCATCCTTCGTTCGCGACTTCGGATTTCAGCCGCCTTATCATTGGGGGCGTTGGCGGCGCGCCGATGCCGGTGCCGCTTCTGAAAGTGTGGGAGGAGCGCGGCGTCGCGTTGCAGCAGGGCTACGGGATGACGGAGACCAGCCCGGCGGTTCTGACGCTTGATCGCGAGGACGCCAGGCGCAAGGCCGGGTCTTCGGGCAAGCCGGTGCTGCACACCGAGGTGCGGATCGTCAGGCCGGATGGAGCAGACGCCGCCATCGGCGAGCTCGGCGAGCTTTGGGTCAGGGGGCCAAACGTCACCCCCGGTTACTGGAACAGGCCTGACGCCGATCAGTCGTCGTTCACCGATGGCTGGCTGCACACGGGCGATGCCACGCGGGTTGACGAGGAAGGTTTTTATTACATCGTCGACCGTTGGAAGGACATGTACATTTCCGGCGGTGAAAATGTTTATCCGGCGGAGGTCGAAAATGTGCTGCACCAGCTCGCCGCTATTGCCGAGGCCGCTGTGATCGGCGTCCCTGATCAGCAATGGGGAGAAGTCGGCATGGCCATTGTCGCCGTGAAGCCGGGGCAAACGATCAGCGAAATCGAAATTCATGCGCACTGCGCCGCCAATCTGGCTCGCTTCAAATGTCCACGACTGATCCAGTTCGTCGATGCGCTGCCACGCAACGCCACCGGCAAGATCCACAAGCCGACGCTGCGCAATGAATTCGGCGTGCCTGCGCCGGCGGATCACGCCAAGGCCGCCGTGCTGTAGCGCGTTCAGTCCGCAACCGAACGTTGGCTCGGCGTACGGTTCTTGTCATTCCGCAAGATGTTTCCCAAGTAAGTAGTCCAGACAAGGAAGACATCATCAGGCGCTTAGATCATGGGTTCCCAATTTCACTATCTGCCGCTGACGCCGGGATTGTTTTCAATCCTGATCTTTCTGGTGGTGGGTCTGGTTATCCTGATTCAGCTTCGCATTCTGCGCTATGCCTATATGCGCCTTGGCGTCGGACCGGGTGTCGCCCTGCTTCTGCTGTTCGGCTCACTGATCGGCAGCTATTTCAACATCCCGATCACGGTGCTGCCCGGCAATCCCGTGAGATCAGGGCAAATCGTTGAATTCTTCGGCATGCAATATGTCGTACCTGTCATCGTCCAGTGGCCCGGCACGGTGCTGGCCGTGAATGTCGGGGGCGCGCTGATCCCGACCTTGATGTCCACCTATCTGGTCATCCGATATCAACTCTGGCTCAAAGCCGCGATCGCTATCGCCGCGATCGCCTTTATCATCCATTCGACGGCCACGCCGGTTGCGGGAATCGGGATCGCCGTGCCGGTCTTTGTGCCCGTTGTGGCCACGGCGATCCTCGCATTCATCCTGTCGAGGGAATATGCGCCGCCGCTAGCATATATCGGCGGCTCGATGGGCACGCTGATCGGCGCCGATCTTCTCAACCTCGACAAGATCAGCGGCCTCGGCGCGCCGGTCGCCTCGATCGGCGGCGCGGGAACGTTCGATGGGATATTCCTGACCGGGATTCTGGCGGTGCTGCTCGCCGGGATCGCCTCACCATCGCAACCACGAGAAGCGTGGTGAGAAGTAACGAGGTTGGCGAAACACTTTCCGGCGGTGATATCTGCGCTCATTGGTCGGCTGCTTTATTCCACCGCACGGGAGGGTCGGGAGCATCAAGCAGGCAGATGGCTGGATTGCGACGCTCGCGAGTTGCCCTTCTTCCCAACTCCCCATAATAAGAAATCAAAACTGGCGCAGGATGGCGACCCGCAGCCGACTCGCGCATTTGCGAAAAAAAGAAGGGCAAAGGTCACGTCCATGGAAGCTCAGGTAAGCACCGCGTCCGTTTCAAACGTCAGATGGTCGCCGCCCTCCGGGGCGAGTGACATCGTCAAGAACATTCACGCGATGCTTCATCCGCGCAACATCGTACTGGTTGGCGCTACTGACAAGCCGGGCAACTACGCCGAGCGTATCTGGAACAATCTCGTCAAGTACAAATTCAAAGGCGAGTTGTATCCCGTAAACTCCAAGCGCGAAACGATCTGGGGCGTTCGCTGCTACAAGGATTTTGCAAGCCTGCCTGACAAGCCCGATCATGTGCTGGTGCTGGTGCCGGCGCGTTTCGCTGTTCAGGTGATCCGCGACGCCGCAGCGGCCGGCGCGCGTTCGGCGACTATCGTGACCTCCGGCTTCAGCGAACTGCAGGACGATGAGAGCCAGAGGCTCGCCGCCGAATTGCAGCAGGCGATTCGCGAAACCGGGCTCGCCGTCACCGGCCCGAATTGCCTTGGCAATCTCAGCGCCGGCGAAAACATGTTCACCAACATCGACGATCGGATCGTCACGATGGAGGCGGGGCCGGTGGCGATCGCGGGCCAATCCGGTGCGATCGTGATGGCGATTCGCCAGGCGCTGGAGGATCGCGGCGTCGGCGTCGGATACATGGTCACGACGGGAAACGAGGCCGGCCTGGAAACGCCGGACCTGATGAGTTACTTCGCCGCCGATCCATCCATTCGCGTCATCGTGGTTTATTTGGAAGGGGTGCGCAACACCAAGGTATTCCGCGACGCCTGCAAGGCCGCCCGCGCCGCCGGCAAGCCGGTGATCGCGCTCAAGCTCGGAGCATCGGAGGGCGGACGCGCCGCCGCCATGGCGCACACTGGCGCGCTGGCCGGTTCGATCGAGACATTCGACGCGATCTCGACCCGCGAAGGCGTGATCCGGGTGCGCGGTCTCGACGAGCTGATCGAAACCACGGAGTGTTTCGTTCACGCCGATCCGCCGAAGGGCAACCGACTCGCCGCGGTCACTTTGTCCGGCGGCAAGCGCGGCTTGCTGATCGACGCCTTTCATTCCGCCGGGTTGAGTTTTGCGCCGTTGAGCGAAAACGCCAGCAACAAGCTGGCAAAAATGCTGGGCCCCGGTAGCATCGTCGGCAATCCGCTCGACGCCGGCTTTGCCGCCGTGGTCGATCCGTCAGTCTATATGCAGTCGATCAAGATCATGATCGACGATCCCGACACCGACATCGTCATCATCGACGCCGAGCTTCCCAAGGCGCCGCATGAATTGCGCGAGCGCAATCTGCGGATCGTCAACGATATGGCCGGAGCCGCCAGCAAGCCGGTCGTCTACATCAGTGCGATGTCAATCGGCTTCACCGAATTCACCAAGGGTCTGCGCAAGTCACTGCCGCACATCGCCGTGATGCAGGGGCTGGACCGCGCGGTCGGCGCCATCAAATCGTTGATCGATTACGCCTCGCTCCGCAAGGTGGTGCCGGAGATCAAATCCAGTTCCAGTGCCTCCGCGCGAGCCACCCTTGAACGGGCCCTGAAGAACGCCAGCGGCGCGGCCCTCGACGAGGTCGCGTCAAAAAACCTGCTAAAGGCTTACGGCATTCCAATATCCAGGGAAGAGATCGTGCAAACGGCCGCCGACGCCGTGAAGGCCGCGAAAAAAATCGGCTTCCCGGTCGTCGCCAAGCTGGTCAGCGCGGAGATTTTGCACAAGTCCGATATCGGGGGCGTGGTGCTGAACCTGAAGACGCCCGCCGAAGTCAGGAAAGCCTTCAACGACATCACCGCGCGGGTCAAGAAACTGAAAGGCAAACCGAAGCTCGATGGCATTCTGATCGCGCAGCAGGTCAAGGCCGAGCTTGAGCTGGTCATCGGAAGCGCGCTCGATGCCGAGATGGGGCCTGTAGTGCTGTTCGGCACGGGTGGCGTCGATATCGAACTCATGAAAGATGTCGCACTAGCCGGCGCGCCGCTCGATGCGAGCGAAGCCAAAGAACTCATCAGCCGCACCAAAGCCGGTGTGAAGCTGAAGGGCTATCGCGGCAAGCCGGCGCTGCACGAGGCGTCAGCCGTGAAGGCGCTGGTAGGCCTCTCCAATCTCATGGCGGACGCCGGCTCCCGCATCGCTTCGATCGACATCAATCCATTCCTGATCAACACCCGGACCGGTATCGCAGTCGATGCGCTGATCGTGCTCAACAACGATGCCGCGAAACGCGCGGCCAAGCATTGAGGTAACGAGACGGCTCGATTGCCTCGTGTCGCGGATGGTGGCGCAACAATTCGTGGTCTTGAAATGATCATAGAAAATCAGGCCATGGTCACAGATGCCGTTCTGCAAGCGGTGGGCCGTACCGAGGACCGCCGGCTGCGCGAAATCCTGCTGTCGCTGGTGCGGCATCTGCACGGATTCGTGCGCGACGTTCGCCTGACCGAGCGCGAGTTCCAGGAAGCCGTCAGGATCGTGGCGGCGATGGGACAGAAGACGACTGAGTCCCATAATGAGGTAGTGCTGATGGCGGGATCGCTGGGCTTGTCCTCGCTGATCTGCCTGCTCAACAACGGCGATGCCGGCCAGACCGAAACCCAGGCCAATCTTCTGGGCCCTTTCTGGCGCGACGATCAGCCACTGACCCCAAGCGGCGAGACATTGGTGCGCTCGCCAACGCCGGGACCCGGGCTGATGGTTCGCGTGTCGATCGAGGATGCAAACGGCGTTCCGGTCGAAGGAGCCGAAGTGGATGTCTGGCACTCGTCGCCGGAAGGTCTTTATGAGAACCAGGATCATAAACAAGCAGAGATGAATTTGCGCGGCCGCTTTGTTTCCGATCAAACTGGCCGATTTGAATTCCGCACCGTCAAGCCAGCGGGGTATCCGATCCCGATCGACGGTCCGGTGGGTGAATTGGTGAGGGCCACGCGCCGTCACAACTACCGACCGGCGCACCTCCACTTCATGGTCTACAAGCCCGGTTTCAAGACACTCATTTCGCAAATCTATTCGCCGGACGATCGGCACATCGATTCAGACGTGCAGTTCGGCGTGACGCGGGCTCTCATCGGCAACTACGTTCGTCATGATGAGCCCTCCCCTGAGATGAAGTTGGAGGCGCCGTGGTATTCGCTCGATCAGAAGTTTCGGCTTGAGCGTGGCGAGGCACGGCGTCCACTGGCCCCGATACGCGCCAAGGTATCGGACGCGCCGCCCAGGGCGTGACCGGGCATGCGCTCTACGCCGAAGGTCGCAGAATTTCACCGGGTTATTATTGGCAAAACCAAAACGGACGGGCTACGGTTACGAGGTACGGCATCAAAGAATGCCGGCCATCAAGGTCATATCTCACTTGTCTGGGAGGACGGCATGGCTACCTTGCGACGATCCTGGTCGGTCGATCGGCGAACCCTTTTAAAATCCAGCGCCGCTATTGCTGCGGTGCAATTCTCATCTCCTTTTATCATCAAGGCGCGCGGCGAAACGTCAATCAGGATCGGACTGGTCGATCCGCTGACCGGCGTCTATGCCGCAATCGCACAGAACGAAGTGGTAGGCGCTAAATTCGCGGTCGAGGAGATTAACAAGAAGGGCGGCATTCTGGGCCGGCCGGTTGAGCTCTTGATCGAAGACTCGGCAAACGACGTCGGCACTGGCGTCCAGAAGACGCGCAAGCTGATCGAGCGCGATCAGGTGAGCTTCATCATCGGCGACGTCAAT
>NZ_DATEPI010000201.1:0-20524 GCF_035273305.1 Bradyrhizobium sp.
CTTGACGCCTTTCGGCAGCGTCTTCATGACAGGCAATTCGTAAATCTTCCTGGTGGCGTCGCCGAGCGCGGCGGAGCCGACCAGGTCTGCGGCGACCGTCGCCTGACGTTCCCTGTCGTAGCGATTGATACTGGTCGGGCCCTGATCGAGCTTGATATCGGCGACGACCGACAGCGGCACGCCGCCCTTTTCGCCGTGCAAGCCCAGCGGCACTCGCAATTGCTCGAGCAAAGCGAGATCGCCGCGCGCGGCGTCCTCGAGCTGCACCCGGACCGGCACCAACCGGCCCCCGGCGTCAAACTTCGCCAGCGCGGGGCCGACATCGCCAATGGTGGCGACGCGGATCGTCTGCGACAGGCTTTCGGTCGAGACCCCGAGTCGTGCGGCGAGATCGGCCTTGGGCTGGATGCGCAGCTCGGGGCGATCGAGCGAAGTCTCCGAGATCACATCGGAGATGATCGGGATGCGTTTCATCTGCGTCGCCAATTCGGCGGCGACATTGCTGACGATGTGGCTGTCGTTGCCGGTCACGACCAACGAAATCGCGCGCAGCCCGTTTTCGTCGAGGAACCAATAGCGGATATCGGGCACGTTTTCGAGCTCGCGGCCGATCTCCAGTTCGAGACGGCGCTGCGTGATGTCGCGTTGCGTTTTCGGGGTGTAGTTGATGATCAGCGCGGCGCGGCGCACCTCAAATGTACCCGGCGGCACCCTGCCGCCCTCGACGAACACGCTTCGCACCTCGGGGCGTTTGCGCAACCGCGCGACAATGTCTTCGGTAACGCCCTCGGTGAAATCGAGTTGCGTGCCCGGTGGCAACTCGATCGCCAGCAGCGATCGCGCGGTGTCCTGCGCCGGCAGGAACCCCTGCGGCAACAGCACGATGCTCCAGATCGAGGCCACGAAAATGCCGAAGCCGATCAGCACGGTGATGAAGTAATGCCGCACCGACCAGGTCACGAGTCGGGTGTAGCCCTGCAGCACGCGCCCGGGCGGCGGCGCCGGATGTGGATCGCCCTTGAGGAAATAAGCCGCCAGCACCGGCGTGACAAAACGCGCGGCCAGCAGCGAAAAGAACACCTGCACCGAGACCGTGATGCCGAATTGCTTGAAGAACTGCCCGGCGATCCCCGACATGAAGCTTGCCGGCGCGAAGATCGCGATGATGGTCAGCGAGATCGCGATCACCGCAAGGCCGATTTCGTCGGCCGCCTCCAGGGCTGCGCGATACGGCGACTTGCCCATGCGCATGTGGCGGACGATGTTCTCGATCTCGACAATGGCATCGTCGACCAGAATGCCGGTCGAGAGCGTGATCGCGAGAAAGCTCACCAGGTTGAGCGAAAACCCGAGCAGGTCCATCGCCCAGAATGCAGGAAAGATCGACAGCGGCAGGGAGATCGCGGCGATCATGGTCGCCCGGATGTCGCGCAGGAACAACAGCACGATGATGACCGCGAGAATGGCGCCTTCGAACAAGGTCGAGATCGCGGCCTCATAGTTGCCCTTGGTGTACTCGACAGACGTATCGATCAGCTTGAGGTCCACATCGGGATAGGCCACCTTGAGCGCATCGATCCGCTTCTGCACGGCGGCGGCAACCACGACGTCGCTGGCGCCCTTGGAGCGCTTGATCCCGAGCGCCACCACCGGCTCGCCGTTGAACCGCGCGAAGGTGCGGCGGCCGGCGATGGTGTCGGTAACTGTGCCGAGATCGTCGAGACGAACCTCGCCACCGGCAAACAGCGGAATCATGGTGCCGGCGAGTTCGTTCAGGGTCTTGGCGCCGGCCAGAGTCCGGATCGACTGGTCGTTGTTGCCGATCTCGGCACGCCCGCCGGCGAGATCGACGTTAGTGCCGCGCAGGCTCTGGCTGACATTGACGGCGGTGAGGCCGGCCGCCTGCAGCCGGTCCGGGTCGAGCGACACCAGAATCTCGCGCTCGACACCGCCAATGCGCTCGACCTGCGCCACGCCACGCACGCCCTGCAGCGCGCGTTTGACGACATCGTCGACGAAATAGGACAGCTGCTCGGGCGTCTTGCCGGGCGAGATTGCGGCATAGGTGACGATCGGCAGGCCGATCACGTCGACGCGCTGGATCAGCGGCTCGCTGACGTTCTGCGGCAGGTTGGCGCGCACCCGGGTGACCGCGTCCTTGACGTCGTTCAGCGCCCGGTCGGTGTTGGTCTCGAGCGCGAACTGGATCGTGGTCACCGACAGCCCGTCGGTGATCGCCGACGAAATGTGCCGCACGCCCTCGACGCCGGACACGCCGTCCTCGATGGTTTTGGTGACCTGCGACTCCAGTTCGGCCGGCGCGGCGCCGAATTGCGATACGGCGACCGAGATCACGGGAATGTCGGCGGACGGCAGCCGCGTCACCGCAAGTTTGGTGAAGCTGATCCAGCCCAGCGCCAGCAGCACGATCGAAAACACGACGGAGGGAAGCGGATGGCGGATCGACCATGCCGAGATGTTGAGCGCCATCAGCGTACCCGCGTCCGATCGAGGTCCTCGGCAAAAGTGGTCTTGATCCGGTCGCCATCATGGAGCGAAGAGCCCGCATCGGCGACCACGATTTCGCCGACCTCGAGTCCTTCCAGAATTTCGATGGACGTATCCGACACCAGGCCGATGCGGACTTTACGTGTCTCCACCGTATTGCCCCTGACCACCTGCAGGGTGAGATGGTCGATCGCGGTACGAGGCACGGCGACGCCGCAACTTCGCCTGGCATCGATATTGGCGCGGGCAAAGGTGCCGACCTTGGGCGAGGGATTGCCGCTCAGGGAAATCCGGACATGGCCCAGTTGCGTGGCGCGATCGATCTGCGGCGACACCAGCCGCACCCGGCCGACCAGATCGGGCGCATTGTCGCGGCTTACTCTGACGGTTGCGCCCGGGTTGAGTTTCAGCACATGCACGGCCGGCACCTCGGCGTCCAACTCGATCTCGTTGTTGATCGCAATGCGAAACATCGGCCCACCCTGCGGCGACGCGGGCGCGCCCGCGGCGGTCCTGACTTCGGTGATGAGGCCCCCAGCCGGCGCGCGCAGCGCGATTGCTGCCGTTGGTCTTGATCCCGGCTGCAGCGGCGCAAGGCGGGCCAGCTCTTGATTGTCGGTGACCATCTCGCCTTCGGTCACCAGCAGGTTAGTGACCTTGAGTCCTTCCTGATCGACTCCGGCCACCGCCTCTCGGCGCGGTACAACGAAGCCGGTGCCCCGGACCACATCGGAGAAGCAGGCATTGGCAGATTTTGCCACCACGACCAGCGCGTTACCCGCGCTCTGTTTCGGCTCGGGACGCGAGCGATGTTCGAACCAGTACCACGCGACCGCCAGGACAACGAACACCAGGGCGCCCAATGCTGGCCTGAGGTATCGGGAAAGCATCATCGCCTGATTGATCCAGATTTGCGTGGCACCGCAGGATTGCGTGGTCTCGCCCGGCCGCTATTCGAGAGGGCTTTGCCTTGCACTCAAACTACCTCAGCGCACGCCGTAGTCGGCGTATTCCTTGGCGATATTCGGATCCATCGCTTTGGCATTGGCGATGTCGAGGTCTCCCTCGGCAGTCGCGCCATTGCGCTTTTTGGCAAGGCCTCGCCCGTACAGCGACGATGTCAATCGCGGATTGATCTTGAGCGCGGCATCGAAATCGGCCACCGCGTTCTTGGTCATACCGCTCTTGAGATTGACAAGGCCGCGGCTGTCCAGCGCGTCAACGAAATTGGGGCGCAGCCGAAGCGCCTCGTTGCAATCCTTCAGCGCCGCCTTCAAATCTCCGGTGACGGTGCGCGCCCAGCAGCGATAGTTGAGCGCTTCAACGTCCTTGGGATTGAGGCGGATCGATCCGTCGAAATCCTTGATCGCAAGATCATAGGCCCCTTTGCTGGCATAGACCTGACCGCGCCGATACAGCGCGTTCTGGTCGTCAGGATTGTCAACGAGCCGGGCAGTCAAATTCCTGATCGTCGGATCATCCGCAAGCGCGACCACCGGATGAGCGACCACCGGCGGCTTCTCGATCTTGATCGCGGCCTGCTCGTCGGCAGGCGGAACCTCGGGCTTCGCCGAAGATGGCGATTGCTGGAGCACCAATGATGGCGAGGGCGAGGGTGATGATTGAGGAGGCGTCGATAATGCCGCGATGACCGGAACGGGCGGCCGAGCGGCGGTACCAGGGATGAAAGAAAAATCCTCGGCCAGCGAGGAGGAAATCCACGGCACCTGCTCACCGGCGGAAGCACGGGTGACGCCAACGCGCGTGCGATTGAGCGTCTCTTCCGCCATCAGCTCGGGCACGCGGATTTCTTTGAGCAATTGCTGCACGAACAGACTGTGATCACTGCCATTATCTGAAATCACCGAGGAGAGCGCCGCCGAATACATCACCAAGGTTCCGTTCGGGGCGATCACCGGCGCCAGCCCGGCGGAGAAACTTCGGAAACGACGTTCGAACGGGTTACGCCTGCTGGCATCCACCAGCGCGATCTTCACGCCGGCGCCGCGGCTGTTGAGCTCGCCCAGAACCGTCTCGAGGCTGATGCCGTCGCGGCGGACATCGGCCTCGGTCCAGATCTGGGCGTCGACGGGGATGAGGAAGCTTTGCCGGTTGGACTGGATTCCGAATCCGCTGAAGAAGATCAGCGAAACCGATCCCGGCTTGATCCGGCCGTACAGGCGATCGAAGGCCCGCCGCATCGCATCGCCGCTGAGGTTCTCCCCAATCTCGACATTGAAGCCATTGCGCTTGAGTTCGGCCGCGACATCGCGGGCGTCGTTGATCGGCTCCTTCAGCGGGGCCTCAGCATCGGGATATTTTGAATTGCCGATCACAAGCGCAAAGCGGTCGCCGCGATCCGCGGCGTCCGACGATGCCACCAGCGTGACCGAGATCGTGAAAGCCAGAAGCAATGCGAGTCGAATTCTCATGCCGCGGCGGTCCAGCAAAGGGCGCCGGTTCAGCTCGCGCCCTGATGACCTTACTCTAGGGAATCCGCATTATCAAACCGGCTCCGCTGGCGCTGTCAACTCTCCAAAGCCCTTGTTCATGACGTGGATTGGCGGCAAGCATTGAGCCATTGTGCCCGCCCAGCAGCTGGCCAAACAGAAGAAGTGAGGATCATGGGAAACGCCTACGAGATATATGCGCTGCGCTATGCGACGATGTCGCCGCGCACCCCGCAGCTGAATTTTCTGGTGCCGGATCCGCATGAGACTACCGCGCAAGACCTCGATTATTTCGTTTGGCTGATCCGCGGCAGCGGCCGCGATATTCTGGTCGACACCGGCTTCAATGCCGCTGAAGCACAATCACGGAACCGCAAGCTGACGCTCAATCCCGTCGAGGCGCTGGCGGGCTTCGGCGTCAAGGCCGAGGCTATCAAAGATGTCGTCATCACTCATTTGCACTACGATCACGCCGGCAATCTCGATCTGTTTCCGAATGCCCGGTTTCATTTGCAGGATCGAGAGATGAGCTATGCCACCGGGCGCTGCATGTGCTTCGGCGCGCTGCGGCATCCGTTCTCCGTGGATCACGTGACGCTGATGGTTCGCCATGTCTTCAGCGAGCGCGTTAGTTTTCATTCCGGCGAGGGCGAAGTGGCGCCCGGCGTGACATTGCATCGGGTCGGCGGCCATTCCGATGGCTTGCAGGTCGTGCGGGTCGAGACCGCGCGGGGACCGGTCGTGCTTGCGTCCGACGCGTCGCATTACTATGCCAACATGCATCGCCGTAGCCCGTTTCCGATCGTCTATAATATCGGCGATATGTGCGTGGGCTGGGAAACTGTCGCGCGTCTCGCCGGTCATCCGGATCGAGTCATTCCCGGGCACGACCCGATCGTGACCGAGATTTATCCGCGTGCCAGCGACAAGGTCGACGCGTTTGCGCTGCATCTGCCGCCGTCGCGTTCGTTCGCTAAATAGCCGGTGAAGACCGGAATTTAGCAAAGGACGGTGCTTCTCCCTCAATAGCCTTCCGTCCGGCTTGCTTCCTTGCTGGTCTGCACGAGATCCAGGCTTTTCTCGATCTTGCCAAGTAGGTGGGCGAAATTCCTGCGCTCCCCAGCCGAGAGGCATGACAGGATTTCCTGTTCCCGCCGCAACAGGCGTGGGATCAGTTGCTGGTAAAGTGCTTTTCCTTTCGAGTTCATTCGCAGTTGGAATTCCCGCCGGTCATGCGCATTTTCGACACGCTCGACCAGTTGCCGCGCCATCAACGCGGTCACAGCGCGGCTGATGGTGGATTTGTGGGTCCGGGTGCAATGCGCAATATATTGCGCGCTGCACGCCTCATTGCGGAAGCCGAGCGTCGCGAGTACGCGCCATTCCGGAATGTCCAGTCCATAGCGTTCCCGGTACTCGCTGGATAATGCCGACGAGACCTCGGCAGCCAGCCGGTTCAATCGGAACGGGACAAACTTGAACAGGTCGAGCGCGGCGGGTCTAATGGGCGCGCTCTCGTCGCGGGTCCCGCCAGCGGATTTGCTTGCTGATGCCTTCGGCAAAAATCGCTCCAATTTGAGTTGACGGCGGGGGTCGCAAGCCTAGATAGTTGCATGTGAGACTATTTAGCGAGGAATGAACCGCTTTGCCAGAGCAACCTGAGCGCATCGCGCATTCACAAACCCGGTTTGGCTATCACCGCCATGCCGACCAGGATCGGGCTGGCACCGACCTGGCCGAGCATCCGGTCGTGGTGGTGGGTGCCGGGCCCGTCGGGCTGTCCCTTGCCATCGATCTTGCGCAGCGCGGGCAATCTGTGGTGCTGCTCGATGACGCCGATCGGATCGGAGAAGGCTCGCGCGCGATCTGCTTTTCCAAACGCTCGCTGGAGTACTGGGACCGGCTTGGCGTCGGCGACCGCATGGTCGAAAAAGGCGTGGTGTGGAGCGTCGGCAAAATTTTTCACGGACCGTCTCAGCTCTATCAGTTCAATTTGCTGCCGGAGGAGGGCCACAAGCGGCCGGCATTCATCAACCTCCAGCAATTCTATGCAGAGGCCTACCTGGTGGATCGCGTGCGGCAGCTTCCTGCGATCGATCTGCGCTGGCGCAACAGAGTGATCGCCTTGGAGCGGCGCAATGATGGCATCGTATTGACGATCGAAACGCCGGACGGGCCCTATCGGATG
Organism: Bradyrhizobium sp.; assembly: GCF_035273305.1. GTDB lineage: Bacteria > Pseudomonadota > Alphaproteobacteria > Rhizobiales > Xanthobacteraceae > Bradyrhizobium. The sequence goes on from NZ_DATEPI010000201.1 coordinate 7,147, forward strand.
CGCGCGAGCTATGTGATCGCGTGCGACGGCGCGCGTTCGTCCTTGCGACAGATGGTCGGGGCGGAGTTCACCGGGAAAATATTCGAGGATCAGTTTCTGATCGCGGACGTCAGAATGACAGCGGATTTTCCAACCGAGCGCTGGTTTTGGTTCGATCCACCGTTCCATGCCGGGCGCTCTGCGCTGCTGCACAAACAACCGGACGATATTTGGCGCATCGATCTCCAATTGCACCCGGATGCGGACCCGGTGGCTGAAAAGCGGCCAGAAAACGTGAGGCCGCGGATCGAACGGATGCTCGGCCACCAACAATTCGAGTTCGAGTGGATCTCGCTTTACAAATTCCAGTGTCGCCGGATGGAGAAATTCGTTCACGGCCGTGTGGTGTTTGCCGGCGATGCCGCACATCAGGTGTCGCCGTTCGGAGCGCGCGGCGCAAATTCCGGACTGGAGGACGCCGAGAATCTTGCCTGGAAGCTGGATCGCATTCTGAGAAAGCAATCGCCGGAACAACTGCTCGACAGTTATCATCTCGAGCGCAGCGCCGCCGCTGACGAAAACATCCGTGAATCGACCCGCTCGACCGATTTCATGGCACCGAGTTCGCGTCAGGAGGCCCGGTTGCGAACGGCGGTGCTGTCGCTCGCCAGGGAAACCGAATTCGGCAAGCGCATGATCAACGGCGGACGGCTCTCGGTTCCCTCGGTTTATCAATCGCCGCTTTCGACCAGCGATTGCGACCTGTGGAATGCTGGGCCGCAACCGGGCGCTTCGATGCCGGATGCCCCGGTCAGCGGCGATGGCGTTGCGTTCCTGACCGAGGCTTTCATCAAGGTAGGAACACGCTTCACCTTGCTGGAGTTTTGCAATGGTGCCGTCTTGGATGCGCCTGAAGGGATTGGCCGCATTCGTATAGGTGACGGCTTGTCGGACATGGCGGGACTAGCTACGGCACGGTACGACGCCACGCCTGGCGCGGCATATCTGTTACGTCCCGATGGCTACATAGCCGCGCGCTTTCGGCACCCGACACGATCAGCGATCGAGGCCGCGCTGTCGCGGGCAGCTGCCAACTGAGGGGTGATGATGCCACTATCGACCAGCTCGAACTTCGCCAAGCCGGATGATGCGTTTCGCGCCATCGTCGAGGCGCATCGTGGATTGAGCGACGAGCAAAGCGCCGATCTGGATGCGGCGCTGGTGCTGATTCTTGCCAACCACATCGGCGATCTCGATGTGCTTTGCCAAGCGCTGGCGCTCGCCAAGCGCCGGATCACCGATGCCAGCCAACAACAACAGCAGCAGCAACAACAATGAACGCAAGGAAACGGGATTGATGGCCAAGGGTTTCGCGTCCACGACTGACCTCTCGGAGAAGCAAATCACCTTCTCGGAGATCGGCACTGATCTCTATGCCTTCACTGCAGAGGGTGATCCCAATTCCGCTGTCATCGTTGGCGAGGACGGCTGCATGGTGTTCGACGCGCAGGCGACGCCCGCGATGGCGAGCAAGGTGATCGAGCGCGTGCGCCGCGTAACGGACAAGCCGATCAAATATGTGGTGCTGTCGCACTATCACGCGGTCCGGGTGCTCGGCGCCTCGGCATACAAAGCCGAAGGGATCGTCGCTTCGCAAGAAACCCATCGCCTGATCAATGAGCGCGGCCAGCGGGATTGGGATTCCGAGTACGGCCGCTTTCCCCGCCTGTTCCAGGATGCCGAGAGCATCCCGGGCCTCACTTGGCCGACACTGACGTTCGAAGGCGAGATGTCGATTTATCTGGGAAGACGCGAGGTACGTCTGATGCAACTGGGCGCAGGGCATACCTCCGGAGATATCGTCGCATGGGTGCCGGATGCCGAGGTGATGTTTTCCGGCGACCTGATCGAGTACCATTCGGCCTGCTATTGCGGCGATGCGCATTTGCGCGAATGGCCGGCGACGCTGAACGAAATTCGCGCTTTCAATCCCAAGGCGATCGCGCCCGGGCGGGGCGACGCCCTCAAAGGGCTCTCGACCGGACGCGAAGCGATCGCAATGACGCGCGATTTCGTCACTACGCTCTATGGCGCGGCGGAAGTCTCAGTCGCCAAGGGGCGCGATCTCAAGCAGACGATGGCGGCGGCGCGCGAGGTGATGGACCCGAAATTTTCGAAGTTTGCAATTTACGAGCACTGCCTGCCTTTCAACGTGTCGCGCGCTTTCGACGAAGCATCCGGAATTGATGACCCGGTGATCTGGACAGCCGAACGGGATCAGGAAATGTGGGCTGCCTTGCAAGGAGGATGACCATGAACATCAACACCTCACCTGATGTGATCAGCCGCAGCAATGTCAATATCACTCCGGGCTACATGTCGGGGTTCGGCAACAGTTTCGAGACCGAAGCGCTACCCGGCGCCTTGCCGATCGGGCGCAATTCGCCACAGCGTTGCGCGTACGGGCTCTACGCTGAGCAGCTCTCCGGTTCGCCGTTCACCGCGCCGCGTGGCAGCAATGAACGATCATGGCTCTATCGGATCCGTCCATCAGTGAAGCACTCGGGACGTTTCGACAAGGTCGATGCCGGTTTGTGGCGGACCGCCCCGTGCCACGAGCATGAGATCATGGTTTCGCAACTACGTTGGGACCCGACTCCGATCCCTCAGGCCGAGATGACCTTCCTGCAAGGCGTCCAGACTATGACGACGGCGGGAGACGCAAATACCCAGGCAGGTATGGCCGCGCACGTCTATCTCATTACCAAATCAATGGTGGATCAGCATTTCTATAATGCCGACGGCGAGATGATGTTCGTTCCGCAGCTTGGTAAGTTGCGCTTCGTTACCGAGTTCGGCCGGATCGATGCCGAGCCCGGTGAAATCGTCGTGATCCCGCGCGGCGTCAAGTTCCGCGTTGAGATCACCGCAGGTCCTGCGCGGGGTTACATTTGCGAGAATTATGGCGGCGCATTCACATTGCCGGAGCGCGGTCCGATCGGCGCCAATTGCCTCGCGAATGCGCGCGACTTCCTCACTCCGGTTGCAAGTTATGAAGACAAGGACACGCCGACGGAATTATTCGTCAAATGGGGCGGTTCGCTGTTCGCGACTAAGTTGCCGCATTCGCCGATGGACGTGGTGGCGTGGCACGGCAATTACGCGCCCTATAAATACGATTTGCGGACGTTCTCACCGGTTGGCGCGATCGGATTTGACCACCCGGATCCTTCGATCTTCAGCGTGCTGACCTCTCCGTCGGAAACCGCCGGGACCGCCAACATCGATTTCGTGATCTTCCCGGAGCGCTGGGCTGTGGCGGAAAATACTTTCCGTCCGCCCTGGTATCACATGAACATCATGTCGGAGTTCATGGGGCTGATCTATGGGGTCTATGATGCCAAGCCGCAAGGCTTCACTCCGGGAGGCATGAGCCTGCATAACATGATGCTGCCACACGGGCCCGACCGCGATGCTTTCGACCACGCGACGAATTCGGAATTGAAGCCGGTCAAGTTGACGGGCACCATGGCCTTCATGTTCGAAACGCGTTATCCGCAGCGTGTCACCACGCATGCAGCAAAATCGTCAACACTGCAGGACGACTACGCCGATTGCTGGAAAGGACTGGAGAAACGGTTCGATCCGAACCGGCCGTGAGCTGGCGCGATTTCATTGCGATCGTTCGCCCGAATGACGAACCGGAACATGAGCAAGGATACACGGTGGCCCATCCCAACGATGTCACGCTTCGATCCTTTATTCCGGTAGATACGGCCTCGGATTTTCCGATACAGAACCTGCCCTATGGGGTGTTTTCTACGTCGGAGTCTACAACCCCCCGCGTCGGAGTCGCGATCGGCGACAGCATTCTCGATCTCGCCGTTCTGGAAAACGAAGGGTTGATCGATCTCGCGCCTGCACGTGACATTTTCGCACAAGCTTCGATCAATGCATTCATGGGCCTGGGAGCGGAGGCGTGGTCACGCACCCGCGCGCGGATCAGCGAATTGCTACGCCACGACAATCCAGAACTGCGCGAGAACGAGCTTTTGCGCAGTCGCGCGCTGGTTCCGATGGCTCGGGCTAAACTTCATTTGCCGATCACTGTCGCCGGCTACACCGATTTCTATTCGTCAAGGGAGCACGCCACCAACGTCGGCGTCATGTTCCGCGGCAAGGACAATGCGCTGCAGCCGAACTGGCTGCACATGCCGATCGCCTATAACGGCCGCGCGTCCACCGTGGTTGTCTCAGGGACTAAAATTCGTCGGCCCCGCGGTCAACTGAAGCCGCCGGATGCGAAGCTGCCAAGCTTCGGTCCCTGCAAGCGGCTGGATTTTGAATTGGAAATGGGAGTGGTGATCGGTCAGCCCTCGGCCATGGGTGAGATGCTGACCGAAAGGCAGGCTGAAGAGATGATCTTTGGCTTCGTGCTGCTGAACGATTGGAGCGCGCGTGACATCCAGCAGTGGGAGTATGTGCCGCTCGGGCCATTTCAAGCCAAAGCGTTTGCAACCTCGATCGGTCCATGGGTGGTTACGCGCGAGGCGCTGCAAGCTTTCCGGCTTCATGGGCCGGTGCAGGACCCGACGCCCTTGCCATATCTGCGCCAGGTGCAGCCGAACAACTACGATCTGCACCTCGATGTGACGTTGCGTGCGGCGCAGATGAATGCGGCGGTGCGTATCTGCCAGACCAATTTCAAGTACATGTACTGGTCGTCAGTGCAGCAACTGGTGCATCACGCGTCATCCGGCTGCGCCATGAATATCGGCGATCTGTTGGGCAGCGGTACCGTCAGCGGGCCGGACAAGCATCAGCGGGGCAGCCTGCTCGAACTCTCGTGGAACGGCACCGAGCCAGTGGAGCTCGCGGGTGACATCACGCGGAGCTTTCTCGAAGACGGCGATTGCCTGGCATTTCATGGCTGGTGCGAGGCGGAGGGTTATCGCGTCGGATTCGGCGAGGTCGAGGGCACGATCTTGCCGGCGGAATGACCATGGCGAAGGTCAACGTCTCCTGGGTGGGATGGTCCTGATCGCTGGCGAATGGACCGCGATATCCTGCGGGCTGTAGGACAGGTCGCGCGCGCTTAAGGAAGGGAGGACGTTTGTCGGTGGAGAGCCCGGGCCGTCCTGCTGCAAGCGCCAAAGGGAACGCGGCGGATGGTTACGCCTGTCCTTTCCAGGCAGCCGTCACTTCAACTATATCCGCGCTGGCAGGTTCACGAATGGCTGATGGGGTGCGAGAAAACCGCGGCGCTGGTCCCGGCTGGGTGACGCCATGACGGCTGACAAAGATTTTCCGAGCCGCCATATGCGGATGATGTGGCGCCTCCGCCATGGTCAGAACTGGCGCAAAGCAGACGTCGGTACCTTCCATGATCTTGCACCACTCCTCGCGGGTCTTGGTCTTGAAGACCTGGACAAGCTTTTGCTTCAGTTCTGGCCAGGCCTTGCGATCCATCTGGGCGTCGAAGCTGGTATCGGTCAGCCCTGCATGCCGACGCAGCAAAGCATAGAACTGCGGTTCGATCGAACCAATCGAGACGAAGTTGCCGCAGGCGCATTCATAGACGCCGTAGAAATGCGCGCCGCCATCCAGGAAATTGCTTTCGCGGCCTTCAATCCAGCGGCCCATGGCGGTCATATCGAAAAACATTGACATCAGCGACGCGGCGCCGTCGCACATCGCAGCATCCACTACCTGGCCCTTGCCGGATTTTTTTGATTCCAGAAGTGCGGCGAGCACGCCGACCACCAGGTAAAGCGCGCCGCCGCCAAAATCTCCGACCAGATTGAGCGGCGGCACCGGCTTTTGCTCGGTACCGATCGCGGCAAGTGCGCCGGTCACCGAGATATAATTGATGTCGTGGCCGGCGGCCTGCGCCAGCGGACCCTCCTGACCCCATCCGGTCATGCGTCCATAGACCAGACGCGGATTGCGGGCCTGCACCACGTCCGGCCCAAGCCCAAGCCTTTCCATGACGCCAGGGCGAAAGCCTTCGATCAACGCGTCAGCATGAGCAAGCAGATCAAGTACCTGCGCGATCGAAGCCTTGTCCTTGAGATCGAGTTCGACCACCTTGCGCCCGCGCCCAGCGACGGATTTGAGGTTTTTCCTGGCGCCGACCCGATCGAGCGTCAGCACTTCCGCGCCCATGTCCGCGAGCAGCATGCAAGCAAAAGGACCTGGCCCGATCCCGGCAAATTCGACAATGCGAACGCCGGTGAGCGGTCCGCTGGCGGGCTGCGTTGAAGCGCCGGTTTCGGAGTGGGTGATGGCGTCGGTCACGGCAGTCATCCGTTCATGTTAGTTCGAGCTTGCTTTGGGTTGGTGCCGCAAGGGATCGCTGAGCGTCACCTTGGCGGCATCGGCCCACAGCTTTGCATTCTGCTTCTGACGTTCGGTTCCAGTGCCGTCTTCGGCGATCTTGCGTCCAAGCGCGACGTAAACGGGAATCTCCTCATCGCGCATCGGCTTCATGGCCTGTTTGCGCGCCATGGCCTTTTCGACGTAAGGCGCGAGTTCTTGCTGTTTTTTCTCTTCGCGCTCGATTTCGCGTGAACGAAATTCCGGCATGACATCTTTAGCAAACAGCTCCAAGGCTTCGCAAATGTGCTCGTGCTTGTTGCGTCCGCCCTGTTGGATGAAGACGGTCTGGTCGACGCCGGATTGCTCGAAGTGCCGCAGATGTGTCCGCAACTGCTCGGGCGTGCCGATGCCGTGGTCGGCGCCGGCCGGAGGTAACGCGTGTCGCGCTTTTTCAAAGTTGGCCCAAATATCCGTGCGGCCGGGCTTGTGCTCACCGAATACATAGTGATGCGCCAGGCCGTAACGGAAGAACCGCAAGCCATCTTCACCCCGCCGACGGGATTCCATTTCATCGCGATGTACTGAGAAACCTGTCACCATCGCGACATTTGGGTTGACCGCATGCCCGATCGGCACGCATTCCTCCTTGAAGATGCGGTAATAATCGTCGACCCATTGGCGGGCTTCGCGGGGATCGACAAACGCGAACGTCAGCGCACCGATACCGTGGCGCGCAGCCATCTTGATGGTTTCCCGGTTAGAACAGGCCACCCAGAGCGGTGGATGCGGCTTCTGCAGCGGCTTGGGTACTACATTGCGGCACGGCATCTCGAAGAATTCACCTTTGAAACCCGGGTAAGGATTCATCGCCATCATGTTGGTGCATTGTTCGACGCCCTCTTTCCACATCCGGCGCTTTTCCACCGGGTCGAAGCCGACGTTGAAGCCGCCGAGCTCCATCACTGAAGCGCTCTCTCCGGTGCCGAATTCAACACGGCCGTTGGAGACGAGGTCGAGCGTGGCGATCCGCTCCGCGACCCGCGCCGGGTGATTGTATTTCGGTGGCATCAGGCAGATGCCGTGGCCGAGGCGAATGTTCCTGGTGCGTTGCGAGCACGCCGCGAGAAATATCTCAGGCGCTGAGGAATGCGAATATTCCTCGAGAAAATGATGCTCGACTTCCCATGCGTAATCGATCCCGAGCTTATCGGCGAGCTCAACCTGATCTAAAGCCTCCTGAAACAGCTTGGCTTCATCGCCTTCGTTCCAGGGCCGCGGAAGCTGATGTTCGTAGAAAACGCCGAATTTCATGGGCTCTCCCGGCGGGACGCCTGTCGGCGAAATTGTCTAACTTGGCGGGTAGGGTGGCAAGCGTCTTTTTTGCCAAACGGCAGAGGCAGCGGCGCGAGCGCGCGCGCGTCGGGTCAAGCCGAGCAAATTGCGATCAGCCTGCGGCGATCACCGCGCGCTGTGCCATCACCTTAATCAGGTTGGCGCGATACGACGACGAGCCGTGGATATCGGTCAAAAGGCCGTCCGCAGATATTTTGACATTATCGAGTGCGCCAGGCGACCAGTTGGCTTTCAGTGCCGCCTCGATCGCCGGCACCCGCATCACACCGTTTTGCGACGCGCCGGTGGCGGCGGCGCGGACGTCGCCGGATTTTGTCTTGGTCACGAAAACTGCGGTGAGCGCGAAACGCGAGGCCGGATGGCGCATCTTCGAGTAACCTGCTTTGGCCGGAATCGGAAATGAGATCGCAGTAATGATCTCGCCGTCCTCAAGCGCGGTCGCGAACAGGCCCTTGAAGAAATCGTCCGCCGATATTGAACGCTTGTTGGTCTTCACCGTTGCGTCGAGCGCCACCACGGCCGCCGGAAAATCAGCCGCCGGATCGTTATTGGCGATCGAGCCGCCGATGGTGCCGCGATAGCGAACTTGGGGGTCGCCGAGCACGGAAACGAGATGCACGAGCGCGGGGATCGCCTTCTTCGCATCCGCACTCCGCAGGATATCGAAATAGGTGGTCGCGGCCTTGATGGTCAAGGCATCGTCCGACAGCTCGATTCCGACAAGTTCCTTGATCTTGCTGAGATCGATCACGTCCGATGGCGAGGCCAGCCGCTGCTTCATCACCGGGATCAAAGTGTGGCCGCCGGCGAGATACTTGGATTCCGATCCCCTGGCGAACAGCGCGGCGGCTTCATCGACGCTCGACGGACGGTGATACGTAGTCTGATACATGACGCGTTTTCCTGATTTCTATTTCTGGCGGTCTTTTCACCCGAATTTAGTCTCGCGTTTACGCGTTGCCCTGAATGGCGTGCCACACGCGGTCGGGGGTCGCAGGCATCTCCAGCCTGTTGTTGCCGATCGCATCTGTAATCGCATTGATCACGGCCGCGGACGCGCCGATCGCACCTGCTTCACCGCAACCTTTGACCCCGAGCGGATTACCCGGACACAGGGTTGTGGTGTGGTTCAGCTTGAACGAGGGCAGATCGTCGGCACGCGGCATGGTGTAATCCATGAACGACGCAGTCACGAGCTGGCCGCTGGAGTCATAGACCGCACCTTCGAGCAGCGCCTGGCCGATCCCTTGCGCAAGCCCGCCATGCACCTGGCCTTCGACGATCATTGGATTGATCAGCCGGCCGAAGTCGTCGGCTGCGACGAAATTGACAAAGCTGGTTTTTCCAGTGCCTGGATCAACCTCGAGTTCGCAGATGTAAGCGCCGGCCGGGAAGGTGAAGTTGCTGGGATCGTAGAATGCGCCCTCCTTCAGTCCCGGCTCCATCCCATCCGGCAGGTTGTGCGCAGTGTAGGCGGCGAGCGCCACCATCGGCAGCGCGATCGTCTTGTCGGTGCCGGTGACCTTGAATTCTCCATTCTCGATAACGATGTCGTCCTCGGATGCTTCGAGCTGATGCGCCGCGATCTTCTTGGCCTTCGATTCAACCTTCTCCATCGCCTTGAGAATGGCGGTCAGGCCAACAGCAGCCGAGCGGGAGCCATAAGTGCCCATGCCGAACTGAACCTTGTCGGTGTCGCCATGCACGATCTGTACCTGGCTGATCGGAACGCCCAGCCGCTCCGCCACCAATTGGCAGAACGTTGTCTCGTGGCCTTGGCCATGGCTGTGCGATCCCGTCAGGATTTCGATCGTGCCGACCGGATTGACGCGGACCTCGGCGGATTCCCACAGGCCCACTCCGGCGCCGAGGCTGCCGACCGCCTTTGAAGGCGCGATGCCGCAAGCCTCGATGTAGCAGGAGAAGCCGATGCCGCGAAGCTTGCCTTCTCTCTTCGCCTTATCTTTGCGCGCCGGGAAACCGGCATAGTCGATCGCCTTCATCGCCGCGTCGAGCGAAGCTCCGAAATCGCCGATGTCATAGGCCATGATGACGGGCGTCTGGTGCGGGAAGTTGGTGATGAAATTCTTGCGGCGCAACTCGCCCGGATCGACTTTCAACTGACGGGCCGCTGTCTCCATCAGGCGTTCCACAACAAAGCTTGCTTCAGGACGGCCGGCGCCGCGATAGGCGTCGACCGGGACGGTGTTGGTGTAAACGCTGATCACCTCGGCGAAAATATTCGGAATGTTGTATTGGCCCGACAGCAGCGTCGCATAAAGATAGGTCGGCACCGATGATGAGAATAGCGACATGTACGCGCCGAGGTTGGCGTAAGTCTTGACGCGCAGCCCGGTGGTTTTATTGCTGGCATCAAATGCCATTTCGGCCTTGGTGAGGTGATCGCGGCCATGCGCGTCGGTCAGGAACGCCTCGGAGCGGTCGCCGGTCCACTTCACCGGACGGCGCACCTTCTTGGAGGCCCATAACGCCACCATCTCTTCGGGGTAGATGAAGATCTTCGATCCGAACCCGCCGCCGACATCGGGCGCGACGACGCGCAACTTATGCTCCTGCGCTATATTGTAGAAGGCAGACAGCACCAGCCGAGCGACATGCGGATTCTGCGACGTCGTATATAATGTAAAATGCTCCTCCGCTTCGTTGTATTCCGCGATAGCGGCGCGAGGCTCCATCGCATTTGGCACCAGACGGTTGTTGGTGATGTCGAGGGAAACGACATTGGCGGCGGACTTGAAAGCCGCGTCGGTCGCGGCCTCATCGCCGAGCGTCCAATCATAGATCACGTTACCCGGTGCTTCAGGGTGCAATTGCGGCGCGCCGGCCTTGATTGCCGCGCGAATATCCGGGACCGCGGGCAGTTCTTCGTAATCGACCACTACGGCTTCCGCGGCATCGCGCGCCTGATTTTTGGTCTCGGCGATGACAACCGCGACCGCCTGTCCGACGAAACGAACCGTCTCCGGCGCCATCGCCGGCCACGCCCCCATTTTCATCCCCGTTCCGTCCTTGGAGGTGATCGCCCAACCGCAGATGAGATTACCGATCTTGTCGTCGACAATCTCTTTGCCGGTCAGCACACCGACCACTCCCGGCATCTTTGCTGCCGCCGAGGTGTCGATGCTCCTTATTTTCGCATGCGCGTGTGGGCTGCGGACGAATTGGGCAAAGGTCATGCCCACGAGCTTGATATCGTCGACGTAACGCCCCTTGCCCGTAATGAAACGGCGGTCTTCCTTGCGAACAACGCTGGCGCCGATACCTTCTACACCCATCTCATGTCTCCCTATCGGGCCACATCATCTGCGCGGAAATCTGGAAGGCGCGGATCGCAGCCAATTGCTTGAACGTGGTTTCTGACCGGCCGATCAGGATCATTCGGCAGCTTGCGCGACCTTCATGCGGCCAGCCGCGTCGAGCACCGACTTGACGATGTTATGGTAGCCGGTGCAGCGGCAGATGTTGCCTTCCAGCTCCTGGCGAACGGTGTCCTCGTCGAGCTTGCCGCCATAGCGATTGACGATGTCTATCGCCGACATGATCATGCCCGGCGTGCAGTATCCGCACTGCAGTCCGTGGTTATCGCGGAAGGCGGCCTGCATCGGATGCAGTTCGTCGCCTTTCGAGATGCCCTCGATCGTGACAACGTTGGAGCCGCTGGCCTGACCTGCCAACACAGTGCAAGATTTGACCGCCTGGCCCTCGATGTGCACGACGCACGCGCCGCACTGGCTGGTGTCGCAGCCGACATGCGTTCCGGTCAGGTTGAGATTGTCGCGCAAAAGCTGGACAAGAAGAGTCCGGTCTTCGACGTCGGCGGCAACCGCCCTGCCGTTCACCGTCAATTTGACTGTAGGCACGCTCGATACCTCCCCATACTTTTTTAATTGACGCGATTAGAAGCACGGGAAGCCGACTTTGCAACTAGGAATTTGGTCGCGTAAGTCACCGTAAAGTCATCATCTGAAATGCGGCTCGGCCGCATCGCCAAATCCGCTTGCGGATCGAACCGCTGGGATCGCGCCGTTTGCGGCGACCGTGCGCGAGGGGCCCAACCCAGCGATGGCAGCCGCGGCAAGGGCAGCGATGGAGGTTTACAACTGGGTCGCCGGACCGAAGACGGCTGCAAATTTACTCACCTTTATGGTTTCTGCTCTAATTTTCGGCAACGGATCGGGAAGGCTGGGCTTCCTGGCCCGTTTTTGTTCGGAATGAAGGCTGGGGAGGCGACGGGTGGGTTCGCAATCGGTATCGCTAAAACTCCCGACGTTGCGCTTCCGCGGCAAAGTCATGCTCGGTTTTTCGGTCGTGCTGGCGATCACAGCCATCAGCATGGGCATTGCCTATCTCGGATTCGAGCGTGTCTCTTCGGGCGTCGCGACCTATCGCAACAGCGTTTCGGAAGCCGACCTGGCGCGCAATATCGATCGGGAGCTGATTTCATACCGTGGGCTGGCGCGTTATTATGTTGTGACCGGAAACGAGGACGACGCTGCGGCGGCACTGGCTGTCGAGCCCAAACTGAAAGACGCCATCAGTCAGGCAATGACAGACACGACCAATTCGGCGCGGCTGGATCAGGTCACGCGACTGGGTCGCGAATTCCAGGCCTTCAGCAAGATCTTTGCCGACATCCTGAAGGTCAAGCGCGAGAGTGCGCAGGTGGCGAAGAATCAGCTTGCGCGGAGTGCCAACATGCTGCGCTACAAGCTCGATGATCTGCCCAGCAATGCCCGTGATGAAGAGATTCAGGGCATCCAGTTCGGTATCAAAAAGGTCATCGATCAGTTCCAATCCGTGACGGCGCTCGCCAATAATTTCGTCGTCAATTCCGACCAGACCGTCGCCAGCAGCGCACTTGCACGACTGGTATTCGTCCAAAACGCGCTGCACGCAGTATCCTCGACGGATGAGAAAATCGTGCAAGGCCTCAAGGAAGCTTCCACACTGTTCGAGGAGTACCGGCAGGCGCTAGCCAAACTGATCGAGAACTCGAAGTCCGTTGCTGAGCTGGTTGCTCAATTGAATGAGTCTGCGGCGGCAATCGTCAAGGGCGCCGGCGCAATGAAGGCGGACCTGGTTTCGGAGCAGCGAAGGCTTGAGGCGGAATCGGACGCGACAATAGCCAAAACCGAGCGGCTGATCCTGATGCTCGCGGCTGGCAGCTTCCTGCTCGGCGGAGTTCTGGCCGTCCTGCTTGGCAAGGGGATTTCCCGCCCGATGATCGAGATGTGCAAGGCGATGCGCAAACTCGCCAGCGGCAATTTCGAAATTGTGCTGCCCGGGCTCGGGCGCAAAGACGAACTCGGCGAAATGGCGGCGGCGGTGGAAGAGTTCAAGATGCAGGCGATTGCCAAAGCCGAACGCGACGCCGCGGCGCAGGATGCCCAGAATAGGGCAAGCAGCGCTGCTCGCCGAGCCGAGCTCATTCGTTTTGCCGACGAATTCGAAGCGGCCGTAGGATCCATCGTGTCGAACGTCTCGGCATCCGCCGTCCAGCTCGAAGACGCGGCCGGTACATTGACGCGGACCGCGGACACCACCCAGAGTCTCTCCACCCAGGTTGCCGGCGCGTCCGAGGAGGCGTCCAGCAACATGCAGTCAGTGGCGACGGCGACGGAGGAACTTTCCGCCTCCGTCGATGAAATCGGCAGGCGGGTACGCGATTCCAATCGGATCGCGGAGGCTGCCGTCCTTCATGCACAGC
>NZ_DATEPI010000202.1:0-9203 GCF_035273305.1 Bradyrhizobium sp.
TGAAGAAAACCCGTCAGAAGAAGCTAGTCTGCGACCAACCTCACGCCGCCTTCATCAGGCCCTCTTTGGTGAGTGCTTCCTGGACCTTCGGTCGCGCCGCGATACGGGCCTTGTAGGCCAAAAGATTCGGCATCGCGGACAAGTCAAACTTCATTCGATCTGCCCAGGTCAGCATCGTGAACAGATAGCCATCGGCGACGGTGAACTGCTTGCCCATCAGGTAATCACGGTCCGCCAGCACGCTCTCCAGATATTTGAACTTGCCCATCACCCGATCCTTGAAGAAGGCTTTGGCGTCGTCGGCCAACACGGGGCTGAACATCGGCCCGAAATTCTTGTGCAGCTCGCCGGTGATGTAGTTGAGCCATTCCTGCAGCTTGTAGCGCTCGGTGCTATCGCGCGACGGGGCGAGGTTCTTGCCGGCGGCCTTGTCGGCGATTACCTGGACGATGACAGGGCCTTCGGTCAGGAGTTCGCCGTTGTCCATGACCAGCGCGGGCACTTGGCCCTTTGGATTAACTTTCAGGTAATCATCACCGTTTTCGACCTTCTTTGCGCGCAGATCGACCTTGACCAGATCGTAGGGCAGACCGGCCTCCAGCAGCGCGATATGAGGAGATAGCGAACAGGCGCCCGGTGAATAGTACAGTTTCATTGGATTTCCTCCGTCAAATAATTGGCTGGATGGCGACAGGAGGAATAAATGCATTTGCATGCAACAAGTCAAGATTGATGCAGCTGCATTTAGTGCGCTAGACTGACCGGACCGACATGGATTAGGGCATGAAACGTAAACCTTCCACCGAGGCAACCGCGGCCTGGATTCGCTTGATGCGTGTCCAGAGCAGGGTGCTGGATGCCGTCGAGCAGGACCTCAAGAAGGCCGGATTTCCGCCGCTGGCCTGGTATGACGCGCTGCTTGAGCTCTCCCGCGCGCCATCGGGCGAGATGCGTCCGGTCGAGCTGGAAAAGCAGATGTTGATCCCGCAATACTCGACCTCACGGCTGATCGACCGGCTGGTGGACGAAGGGCTGGCCGCGCGCCGCGAATGCAAAATCGACAAGCGCGGCCAGTTCGTCGAAATCACGGAGGCCGGGCGCGAGCTGCAGAAGAAGATGTGGACCGCGTATTCCGCTGCCATCGAAAAACATATCGGGTCCAAATTGTCCGATGCGGACGCCGCCAAGCTGTCCGGTCTGCTCGATCGGCTGGGCTGTTCGTGCGGCGAGGCTCAAATGCAGGCCGCAAGAGACGGCGCGCCCGCCCGATGATATCGATTTCACCTCTCGCATCCTCGGACCTTCGGGCCCGCGGAAATCCCCGACACTGCGCGCGTTTGGTCGAAACGCCCCACACCCGGATTTTTCATGGCGCGTGACCAGATCGATATGACGCCGCTGCAATCGCGCGACGAGTTGGTGGCGTGGCTGGCCGCCGGCGTGAAGCCGTCGTCCGAATTCCGGATCGGCACCGAGCACGAAAAGACGCCGTTCACCCTCGATGGGCATCGACCGGTCGCCTATGAAGGCGCGCGCGGCATCGGCGCGCTGCTTGAAGGCATGAAGCTGTTGCTCGGCTGGGAGCCGATCATGGAGCGCGGCAACATCATCGGCCTCTATGATGTGACCGGCGGCGGCGCGATCTCTCTCGAGCCGGGCGGACAGTTCGAACTCTCCGGCGCCCCCGTCGAAACAGTGCATCAGACGCAGTCGGAGCTGATGGCGCATTTGGCGCAGGTCCGCGAGATTGCCACTCCGCTGGGGATCGGTTTTCTCGGGCTCGGCATGACGCCGTCATGGTCGCGGGCGGAGATGCCGGTGATGCCGAAAGGCCGCTACAAGATCATGACCGACTACATGCCGAAGGTCGGCCGCTACGGTCTCGACATGATGTACCGGACCTGCACGGTGCAGACCAATCTCGATTTCTCCTCCGAAGCCGACATGGTCAAGAAGCTCAGGGTATCGGTCGCGCTGCAGCCGATCGCCACGGCGCTGTTTGCGAATTCACCGTTCACGGAAGGCAAGCCCAACGGCTTTCTGTCGTTCAGGTCGGAAATCTGGCGCGACACCGACAATGCGCGCGCCGGAATGATTCCCTGGGTGTTTGAAGACGGGATGGGATTTGAACGCTGGGTCGACTACGCGCTGGACGTGCCGATGTACTTCGTCAAGCGCGGCGACTCCTACATCGATGTCGCCGGGTCCTCGTTCCGCGATTTTTTCCTCGGCAAGAACACGGCATTTCCCGGCGAACGTCCGACGCTTTCGGATTGGGCCAACCATATATCGACCGTGTTTCCCGAGGTTCGGCTGAAACGCTATCTGGAGATGCGCGGCGCGGACGGCGTGCCATGGGGACGGCTCCCGGCGCTGCCGGCATTCTGGGTCGGGTTGCTTTACGACGACACCAGCCTGGACGCCGCATGGGAGATCGCCAGACACTGGAACGCGCATGAGCGGCAGGCATTACGCGATGACGTGCCGCGCCTCGGCTTCAAGGCGAGGATCAGGGATCGCTACCTGTTCGAAATAGCCAAGGAGTGCTTGACGCTGTCGCATTCGGGGTTGCGCCGCCGCAGCCGGATCGATCAGTTCGGCCATGACGAGACCCGGCATCTGGAGCCTTTGGAACGGATCCTGGATTCCGGCCACACGCCGGCCGAGGAAATGCTCGAAAAGTATTATGGGCCTTGGCATCAGTCTGTGGAGCCGGCCTATGAGGAGTACGCCTTTTAATCGGTCGATTGGGGCTGTGAGTGCCGATTGATTCCGTAGCATCGGGCAACACATAAAATTTGCCCTTTTTGCAGTGCGAGGGCTGTTCATCAAACGTACATCTTCATGGCGATCAAATGGCATGGCGCAAACGGCTGCGTGTCCAGCAAGTTGAAAGCAATCCCGGATGTGGCGAGCCCGCCTCCTAAAAGCGTGTGTGCTGCCGTTCGCGTTGCTGGCGGCCGTTACCGTCGCGCGACTGGCGCAGGCGCAGGCCAATTTCGACCGTCCCGGCAGTGACTATCAGAGCTCAATCGTCCCCACCGGCGACCCCGCGGACTGCGCGCTGATCTGCGAACGCGATCGCCATTGCCGGGCCTGGAGCTTCAACTATCCCACTGACATCGCTGGCGGCGCGGTATGCTGGCTGAAGAACGGCGTGCCCGCGCGTAGTCCCAACAATTGCTGCGTCTCCGGCGTGCGCGGCGCGGGCGTGGTGGAGCCGCGCAATGGATCGGTGGAAACCTCAATCGACCGGTTAGGTGGCGATTACCGCAATTTCGAACTCAAAAGCAGCGAAGGCGACGAGCCCTGCAAGGCGGCCTGCGTCGGCGACAACAAGTGCCGGGCCTGGACTTATGCCCGGCCGGGCTATGTCGGCAAGGCGGCACATTGTTTCCTGAAAAAGGAAATCAAGCCCCCGCGGCGCAGGGCAGGATTCATCTCTGGCGTCGTGCGGTAACATTTCGCCCCTCTGGGACGTACTGTTGGTCTGTCGAGCCGATCGGCATGCAGGAAACCAGGAGTTCGAGATGATTTTGACCCGGAGAGTTTTGAACAGCGTAGTTGTCGCGGCGGCGATCGCTGCAGTCAGTTCGTTCGCCCCGGCATCCGCCAACACGGCCGTTCCGTTTTCGGCGAGCGCATTCAAGGCCGCGCAGATGGCGGGCGATCCGATCCTGGTGGAAATCCACGCCGACTGGTGTCCCACCTGCAAGGCGCAGAAACCCATTCTCGACAAGTTGACCGCTGATCCCAAGTTCAAGCAGCTGAAGATATTCCGGGTCGATTTCGATTCGATGAAGCCGGTGGTCAAGCAATTCGGCGCCCAAATGCAATCCACGCTGATTGTCTTCAAGGGGCTTGCCGAGCAGGGCCTCTCCGTGGGCGATACCAGGGAGAGTTCGATCTCGGCGTTGCTCAACAAGAGCTTTTAAATCAGGTGACGCATCTTGCGCTGGCCTTGCTGGCCGGACTGCTCTCGATCCTTTCGCCTTGCGTGCTGCCGCTGGTGCCGATCGTGCTCGGGGCGGCGGCAACTTCCCATCCGCTCGGCGCTTTGGCGCTGGCCGGCGGCCTTGCGATATCCTTCACCGGCCTTGGCCTGCTGCTAGCCGTCGCGGGGTTTGGGCTCGGGATCGACGCCGGCACGTTCCGGATTGCGGCAGCCGCGATCATGATCGTGCTCGGGGCCGTCCTTCTCAATCCAGCCTGGCAGGCGCAACTCGCGGCGGTCGGTGGGCCGGTGTCGAATTGGGCTGACCGGCACTTCGGCCGCTTTGCATCGGCCGGCCTCGCCGGCCAATTCGCGCTGGGCCTGCTGCTCGGCGCGGTTTGGTCTCCCTGCGTCGGCCCGACCCTGGGCGCGGCCTCGCTGCTGGCGTCGCAGGGGCGCGATCTGCCGCAGGTCGCGCTGACGATGGCGGTATTCGGCATCGGCGCAGCGCTGCCACTGGTGCTGTTCGGATTGATATCCCGCGCGAGGCTGATGGGCGTTCGATCGCGCCTGCTCTCGGCCGGCAAAGTTGGAAAGGGCCTGCTCGGCGGAGCCTTTCTCGTGATCGGATTGGCCATCGTCAGCGGCGCGGACAAATGGATCGAAGCCGTTCTGGTCGATGCCTCGCCGCAATGGCTGACGCAATTGACGACATCGTTTTAGGATTGTCAGCACGAGACGAGCGGAGCGCGCTCTTTCTTATCCCTGCCCCGTTTGTGGGGTCGAGACGAGCGAAGCTCTCTCTGTCTTATCCCTCCCCCTTTTGTGGGGAGGGTGGCACATCGTGAGCGCAGCGAACGATGTGACGGGTGGGGGGCTGCTTCTGGAATGAGAGCTGTTCGCGAGCGCGCTCGCTGCCAACCCCACCCGGCGCTTCGCGCCACCCTCCCCATCGCAGGGGAGGGATGAAGAGACCGCCGAAGTTCGCGGGCAAAGCTCGCTCTTTCTTTCCTTTCCCTCCCAATCGCGGGGTCGAGACGAGCGAATCTCGCTCTTTCTTATCCCTCCCACTTCGTGGGGAGGGTGGCACATCGTGAGCGCAGCGAACGATGTGACGGGTGGGGCGCTCCACCCCCGCTGCCGTATAAATGCAACAGTCGAAAGCAATCGCGCGCGATCGGCTCGAATAACGCTTCACCTCATCCGGACGAAGGACGCTGGCAAAAATTCCCGCCGCTACGGTGCCCGCCGAAGTCAGCGAGTCTCGGCGACAGCAGTCACATCGAAAGCGGAATGGGGATCGAAATGAAGCGGGAAGTCTCGAATGCTCGGGCGGCGCGGCCAGTTGCACGTCATCCATTTGGACGCGCCCCATTGGCACGTCGTCTGCTGCGCGGCCATCTCTTCGCCTTGACGCTCACGGTGGCGCCGCTCGCCATGATGGCCCACGCACAAGCCGGGTGCACGGTCGGCGGCGCCGCAAGCACGTTCGCGAGCAATTCGACCGTCGATTGCACGGGCACCACCACCAACACCGCACCCGGCAACAACGACGGTTACGGCACTGCCGGCGACGACAACAACATCTACAACATCAATACGGGTGCATCGGTTGTCGGCACCATTTCCGGGATCGTATCCGGCGAAAATGGAACTTATCATGTGCTCGGGACCGTCACCGGCGGTGGTGGCGCAGGCATCGAGACCGGAGGTTTTGCGACCGTAACCAATTCCGGCACCATCAGCGGCATTAGGGGCGGGCTGACTACACACGGCTTACTTAACGTCCTCGGTAATACCGGCACTATCACCGGCGGCATTGAAGGTATTGAGGGTGGCTCCAGCGCCACCATCAACAACACCGGCACGATCTCGGGAACAGCCGCGACCGGAGTCGGCATCTTCATGGGCGACACGGTTGCGGCCACCGTCGATGCGACCGGCAATACCGGCGCCGGCCAGATCACCGGCCAGGCGTTCGGGATCGAGGCCCAAGCGACCGCCGACCTCACCGTTAGCAACGGCACCGGTACGATCTCGGCGACGGCTGCAGCCGGGATCGCCATCGGCGGCGCAAAGAACGTCACCATTAACGGTAATGCCGGATTTATAACGGCGAATAATACGAATGGCATCGCCATCAAGGCCAATGCCCGGGACGTCACCATCAACGACAACTCCGGCGGCATCAGAGCAACCGGCGTCGGCGGCACCGCAATCCAGGCGCTGAACGGCGCCGTCAACGTCAACGGTAACACCGGTGACATCACGGGCGATAAGTTCGGTATCGATGCAAAAACGGTCAATGTCAGCGCGAATTCCGGCTCCATCGAAGCGTTCGCCGCAGGCGGAATCGCCATCCACGTAACTGATAGCGCTACTATCATTAATTCCGGCGACATCACTGCAACCGTCGCCGGCGGCACCGCGATCCAGGCGCTGGCTGGGGCCATCAACCTCAATGGCAACAGCGGCGTCGGTGCCATCATCGCGGGCGACGCTTTCGCCATCGATGCAAAAACCGTCAATGTCAGCGCCAACGCAGGGGTCATCCAGGCATTTGGCGCCAACTCGATCACCATCCACGCGACCAATGCCGCGACCATCATCAACAACAGCGGCGTTATAGAGGCGAGCTTGGGTGGCACTGCGATCCAGTCCGACAACTCGGACGTCACCATCAACGGCAACTCTGGAAGCATAAGCGCGAATGACGCCGGCGGCACTGCGATTCAGGCGCTCAACGGAGCCGTCAACGTGAACAACAATAGCGGCGGCGGCACCACCAACGGCATCGTGGGCGACACCTTCGCCATCAATGCACAAACCGTCAGCGTCACGGCCAATGCCGGCACGATCGAAGCGCTCGCCGTCAGCAACGGCACCGCGATCAACGCAGTCCAAACCGCCACGGTTGCGAACTCGAGCACCGGAAAGATTCTCGCGAACGGCGCGAGCGGTCAGGGGATCAACGCAAACACGATCAACCTGGACAATGCCGGCCTGGTCCAGGCGATAGGGACGGGCGGCGAGGCGATCGTGGTGACCACGTTCGCGGGAGTGAATTCCGGCACCATTTCGGCAGATAAGCGCGGAATCGACGCAGTCACCGCGACGCTCAGCAGCAATTCAGGTGTCATCGAAGCCCTCGCTGCGAACGGATTTGCGATCAGCGCGAACACCGCTGCCGTTACCAATTCCAGCTCCGGCAAAATCCAGGCAAATGCAGCGAATAGCATCGCTATCGTTGCTGATACCGTTAACCTGAACAATGCCGGCACGGTTCAGGCATCAGGCACGAACGGCGTGGCGGTGTTCGTAAACACCGCCGCCACGATCGCAAATTCGGGCACGATTTCCGGCGCGTTTCAGGGCATCACCGGGCCAACGGTCAATGTCACCGGCAATTCGGGGACGATCGAAACGACCGGCCCGGGAGGCATCGCGATCGATGCGGCCGCCGTCAACGTGACCAATGCCGGCGCCATCTCGGGCGCCACCGGCATCCGGGCCAATGGCGCGGGCGGCGTCGGCAGCGTCATCACCAATTCCGGCACCATCACCGGCACCGGCGGTACCGCGATCAAGCTGTCGGCCGCGGCCGATACGCTGAACCTCAAGCTCGGTTCGCACATCAATGGCTTGATCGATATGGGCACCAATACCGCCGACGTCATCAATGTCGAGGCCGACACCGGCACCGCGCGTGGCCTGTCGAAGCTGACGCGCAGCGCCGCCGCCGTGGTCGAGGCGCTCAAGACGCAGCTCGTCAACTTCGATGGCGTCATCAACACCGTGCTGCTCTCGTTTGGGGTCGGCCAACCGACCGTCACCGTCGGCGGCATCACGGCCTCGCTCGATCCGACCGCGCTGGCGCAGACCGATCGCACGCTGGCCGATTTCACCGGCGGGGTGTCCTCGCTGGTGCAGGGTCGGCTGAACGGCACATCAGTGGCGAACGGCTCGATGATGGCGATGGCCTATGCGCCGGAGTCGGCCAGCGTCGCGCCGTTCACCAAGGCGCCGGCCGCGAGCTGGCTCGACTCGGCTCCGATCACGGTGTGGGCCAGCAGCTTCGGCGGCCAGCGCGTCCAGGACGAGACCGCCTCGACCTTGCGCGCGACCTCGACCGCCTGGGGCGCGGCGGGCGGCATCGATCGCCGGCTGCGGCCCGACTGGCTGGTCGGCGCGTTCATCGGCGGCGGCTCGGGCTCGCTGTCGGTCGCGCTGAACTCGCAAAGCGTGAACACCGATTACGTGTTCGGCGGCGGCTACAGCCGGTTCGAATGGGGAGCGCAGTTTGTCGATCTCACCGTGCAGGGCGGCAGCACCGTCAACCGGTCGCGGCGGCTGATGCTCAACAGCGCCGCCGGCGGCGGGCTGGAGACGGCGACCGCCAGCTATAACGGCTGGTTCGTTAGCCCGGAGGTGGCGTACGGCTTCCGCTACGCGCTCGGCAACGAATACGTGCTGACGCCGACCGCGCGGCTGCGCTATATCGCCGGCCGGTTCGGCGGCTACAGCGAAACCGGCTCGAGCGAGACGCTGAGCCTCGCCAGCCGCACCTTGCAAAATCTCGAGGAGCGCGGCGAGCTCGATCTGTCCCGGGTGACGACGTTCTTCGGCGGCGATCACGTGCTCAAGACCAACGTGCATGGCGGTGTGATCGCGCTGCAGCGGGTCGGCGACACTTCCGTGAGCGCGGTGCTGCTTGGCCAGAACCTCGCCTTTACGACGCCGGGCAGCGCCCGCACCGTCGGCGCGGTGTTCGGCGCCGGGTTCGACTACCACACCAGCCGCAACGTCGCGGTGTTCGGCGCGCTCGAGGGCATGGCGATGTCCGACCAGAGCCGCACCGCTTCGGCCAAGGGCGGCGTCCGCGTCGCGTTCTGATCGCGGGGAAAGCGCGCGAGCGAAGCTCGCTCTTTCTTATCCCTCCCCATAAAGAAGGGGAGGGATGAAGAGGCAGCGAAGCTCGCCCTTTCTTACTTATCCCTCCCCCTTTTGTGGGGAGGGCGGGCACATCGTGAGCGGAGCGAACGATGTGACGGGTGGGGGGCTGCTTCGTCATGCGAGGAACGACCCCACCCGGCGCTTCGCGCCACCCCAGAGCGAGCTTTGCTCGTCTCGGCCCCACGAAGGGGGAGGGATAAGAAAGAGCGAACTCCGCTGCCTCTTCATCCCTCCCCTTTACTTATGGGGCGAGACGAGCAGAGCTCGCTCTTGGGGTGGCGCGAAGCGCCGGGTGGGGTTGGCAGCGCAGCGGTGC
>NZ_DATEPI010000203.1:0-4001 GCF_035273305.1 Bradyrhizobium sp.
ATCCTTCGGCAACGATCGAGGCCAGCGGTTGTTCGCGTTCGACGAGCCGTTCAAGGATCGCGTCCAGCACGTCGTAAGGCGGCAACGAATCCTGATCGGTCTGGTTCTCGCGCAGCTCCGCTGTCGGCGCCCGCGTGATGATGGCAGGCGGAATGACTTCACCCGAAGGACCTAACGCGCCCTGCGGTTTCCACGAATTGCGCAAGGCCGAGAGCCGGAACACCTCGGTCTTGTAGATGTCCTTGATCGGATTAAAGCCGCCGTTCATATCGCCGTAGAGAGTGGCGTAGCCGACCGACATTTCCGACTTGTTGCCGGTGGTGACCACCATCGCGCCGGTTTTATTCGAGATCGCCATCAACAGCGTGCCGCGCGCGCGCGCCTGCAGATTTTCTTCGGTGATGTCTGGCGGCAGGCCCGCAAACGTGCCCGACAATATATCTTCAAAACCGTTGACCGCAGGTGCGATCGGAAGAATCTCGTAGCGGATGCCCAAGGCTTTCGCGAGCCGTGCCGCGTCGTCGAGTGACACCTGTGCGGTAAAACGAAAAGGCAGCATCACCCCGCGCACGCGATCTGCGCCAAGCGCATCGACTGCTATTGCTGCGCACAGGGCCGAATCGATGCCGCCTGAAATGCCCAGCAGCACGCCCGGAAATCCGTTTTTATTGACGTAATCGCGCACTCCCAGCACGCAAGCCGCGTAGTCGCCCTCGTCGCCGTCGAGCACGGGGACGATCGGCCCGTTACAGCGCCATCCGGCCTCGGTCTTGCTCCAGCGCAGCGTGGTCACGCTTTCTGAAAATACCGGCAATTGCATCGCCATCGACAGATCGCCGTTGAGCACAAACGACCCACCATCGAATACCAGCTCGTCCTGACCGCCGACCTGATTGAGATACGCCAACGGCAGCCCGCTTTCAGTCACCCGCGCCACCGCGATCGACAACCGCCGATCGTTTTTGTCGCGCGCGTAGGGCGAGCCATTCGGCACGACAAGGATTTCGGCGCCGGTCTCCGCCAAGCATTCAACAATGTTTTCGTAGTCTGCCGATTCCTCTAGCCAAATATCCTCGCAAATTGGCACTCCAACTCGAACGCCGCGCACCGTTACCGGCCCAGCTGCAGGACCGCGGGCGAACAGGCGCTTTTCATCGAACACGCCGTAATTCGGCAAATTGGCCTTGTAACGCATTGCGGCGATGCGCCCGCCGTCCAGCAAGGCGCAAGCATTGTAGAGGTTGCCATCCTCGACCCAGGGAGTGCCGATCAGCATTGCCGGTCCGCCGTCCCTTGTCTCCCGCGCCAAGGTTTCGATCGCGCCCCGGCACGCCGATTGAAATGCCGGTTTGAGAACCAGGTCCTCCGGCGGGTACCCGGCGATGAACAACTCCGGCAAAACCACCAGGTCGCTGCCGTCAGCCCGGGCCTGAGCCCGCGCGGCGCGCGCCTTGGCCGCGTTGCCCTCGACGTCTCCGACCGTCGGGTTCAACTGGGCCAGTGTGATGGCGAACTGATCAGCACGTTGTGTCATGAAGCGATGGTGCCTTCCACGCTAATAAACTGCAATCGCATGCCTTAGATCAGGCCCATGCGTTCGGCGATGGCGAACAACCAGAACAGACCGGCCATCACCAGCGCCACGCCGACCGCCGCCGAACCCATGTCCTTTACCCGGCCGATCTGCGGATCAGGATCGGTCGTCAGGCGATCGGCGAGCTTTTCGATCGCCGTGTTGAGCAATTCGATGATCAGCACCAGCACGACCGCCGCGATCAGTTCGACGCGGCGCATCGGGCTCGCGCCAATCAGCCAGGCCAGCGGCAGCGCGAGGCCGAGCGCGGCAAGCTCTTCTCGAAAAGCCTGCTCGGAGCGGATCGCGAAAGCGAGGCCGTTGCGCGTATTGAGCGTGGCCCGCCAGAACCGCAGCAACTCAAAGGCCCGCCGCGACCGGCATCGGCTTGGCTTTGCCGCCGCGTTCCTGCTTGAGTAATTCGGCGATCAGAAAAGCCATGTCGATCGATTGCTCGGCATTGAGGCGGGGATCGCATACCGTATGATAACGGTCGTTGAGATCCTCATCGGTGATGGCCCGCGCGCCGCCGATGCATTCGGTCACGTCCTGGCCGGTCATTTCCAGATGCACCCCACCCGCATGCGTGCCTTCCGCCGCATGGATGGTGAAGAACGACTTCACTTCCGAAAGAATGCGATCGAACGGCCGGGTCTTGTAGCCGCTGGTCGAGGCGATGGTATTGCCGTGCATCGGGTCGCATGACCAAACCACAACACGACCTTCGCGCTGCACGGCGCGGATTAGTTGCGGCAAATGATCGCCAATCTTCTCGGAGCCGAAACGATTGATCAGCGTCAATCGTCCGGGCTCGTTGTCGGGATTGAGCACGTCCAGCAGCCGCAGCAGTTCGTCCGGTTTGAGCGAGGGGCCGCATTTCAATCCGATCGGATTTTTGATGCCTCGGAAATACTCCACATGGGCGTGATCGAGCTGGCGCGTGCGGTCGCCGATCCAGATCATATGGCCGGAGGTGGCGTACCAATCCCCGGTGGTGGAATCGACGCGGGTGAAGGCTTGTTCGTAGCCCAGCAGCAGTGCTTCGTGGCTGGTGTAGAAATCAGTAGCCCGCAGCTCGGGATGACTTTCCAGGTCCAGTCCGCAGGCGCGCATGAAGTTCAGCGCATCCGAAATGCGATCCGCCAATTCCTTGTAACGACGCGATTGCGGGGAGTCCTTGAGGAAACCAAGCATCCATTGGTGCACGCTGCCGAGATTGGCGAAGCCGCCGGTTGCAAACGCGCGCAGCAGGTTCAGCGTCGCCGCCGACTGCCGATACGCCATCAGTTGCCGCTGCGGATCGGGGGTACGCGCCTGTTCCGTGAACGCGATGTCGTTGACGATATCGCCGCGATAGCTCGGCAACTCCTTGCCGTCGATCTTTTCGGTCGGTGATGAGCGTGGCTTCGCGAACTGCCCGGCGATGCGTCCGACCTTCACCACCGGCACGGCGCCGGCATAGGTCAACACCACCGCCATCTGCAGCAGGACACGGAAGAAATC
Organism: Bradyrhizobium sp.; assembly: GCF_035273305.1. Lineage (GTDB taxonomy): Bacteria > Pseudomonadota > Alphaproteobacteria > Rhizobiales > Xanthobacteraceae > Bradyrhizobium. The sequence continues at coordinate 3,077 of NZ_DATEPI010000203.1, forward strand.
GCGGATATTGTTGGCGCCGTGCTCCGCGAAACTTTCGGAGCAGTCACCACCCTGCAAGAGAAAGCCCTCGCCTGCGGCTACTCGCGCAAGCGCCTTTTTCAGGTTGCGGGCCTCACCTGCAAAAACCAGCGGAGGAAACGTGCCAAGCTGCGCCTCGACATCGGCCAATGCCTTTGCATCGGGATATTCGGGGATCTGCAGCACCGGTTTGGCGCGCCAACTATCGGGTGTCCACCGCTCGGACATGGCCTTTAACTCCTAAGCATTAACCGCCACTTATCGGAAGCAGCGACGGGCGGGGTTATACACAGGGCCGGCACGGACCGCCAGTTGCAAATCCAGATCTCAATACAAACCCTTGCGCCAAAAAGCGAATTCGCATTTGCTGCGGATCGCGAAGGGGACAGAGGAATTCGCAGTGCAAGAGCCTTCGCCCGACGACGTTTTCATCGATGAGATTGCCTTCGCTGTTGCCGAAGCGGGGACCCATACTCCGCGGCACCGGTTTTGAAACACGCCGCTCGGCCAATTCTTCCAATCGCTAAGCCCTGTGGTTATGGGTCCCGGCTTTCGCAGGGACGCCGCTGATAGAGTTGGCGCGCACCGCGTTCCCCACTGCGGCGAGCGAAGCTCCCTCTTTCTTTCCTCCTCCGTTTGTGACCGTTTGTGGGGAGGGATAAGCACCCGCGGCATTCACCGATGCGCACTCCTCTGCGATCTCGCTTGTAAACACACACACCTCCGCGATCTCGCCGCGCGTGCCGCGCGAGTTTGTCAGTCGTCAAGCCTTCTGAACATCAGAGGGCGTGGGGAATGCCGGGTGCTCGATGCACCCGCAGCCTCGCGTGGGAAAAAATAGAACCACACGAGCGTAGTCACCGCGAGGTTCACCGGATTCACCCGGCATTCCCGCACGCAATGGTTT
>NZ_DATEPI010000204.1:0-20216 GCF_035273305.1 Bradyrhizobium sp.
TGCCGGCGTCAAGCTGCTGGTCGATGTGCGTGCGGTCACCTCGTCGCGGCGGCCTGGCTTTTCAAAGAACCAACTCGCCGCCGCGCTGGACGAGCGCGGAATCGCCTATTTGCATTTGCGCGGGCTCGGCACCCCAAAGGAAGGCCGCCAGGCGGCGCGCAGCGGCAAATTCGACGCGCTGCATAAGATTTATGCTAAGCACCTGAAAACTTCACACGCCAAGGAAGAACTCGACGAGTTGACGTCCTTGGTAAAGAAATCCGGGCCGGTCTGCCTTCTCTGCTACGAGCGGGACCACCGGCACTGCCACCGGCAATGGATCGCAGAGATCATCGAACACCGCGACGGCATCACGATCGAAAATCTCGCGGCGTGGCAGGCCTGAACAGCGCAGCCGTGTCCGCATCAGCGCCTTGTCACACCTCGCCGGCGAGCGAAAACGTGCCTTCCATCATCTGAACGCAGGCGCCGCCGACATGCGCCGAAAGGATACCGGCATGATCTTTGCGGACGCGGGTGTGCAGCAGACTAGGCCTGCCCATATCGAAGCCCTGCCCGATCAGCAGTTTCAGTTCAGCATCTTTTTCGGTCGCGAGATCGGCAAGCAGCGCCGCGGTAGCCACGGTGGCGCTGCCGGTAGCAGGATCCTCTGTCAGCCCGCTCGATCCGGGGAAAAACATTCGGGCCTGAAGGTCACAGGGCTTTTCGGTCGCCGGCACGTCGCGCGTATAGAGGTACACCGCAAAGGCGCCGTCGCATGGCAGTGTCCGCGCGAAGGCCGCAGCATCAGGCCTGGCGCGTCGAAGTGCGTCCCGCGAACCCAATTCCGCTACCAGGAAAGGCATTCCGACGGACACTATGACAGGCGAATGCCGATCAGTCGTGACGTCGCTGGGGGAGAGCGAGGCGCAGCCCGCCACCTGCTCTCTGCCAAATTGCGTCAGCCTGCTCAGGGATCGCGGCGCGGTGAGTTCGGCGCCAACAACCCTGCCGGCTTCCTGAAGGATTTCAATGCCGACGAGACCGGCGCCTTCCTCAAATTTGAGCCGCTCCGGCGAGTTGGCAGCCCTCGTCGCCAGCACGAACGCGGTGCCGACATTCGGGTGGCCCGCGAACGGAATCTCCGCGGTAACGGTGAAGATGCGCACCTGCGCGTCATTGCCGGAATCGCGCGGCGGCAGCACGAAAGTCGTCTCGGAATAATTGAACTCTCTGGCGATGGCCTGCATCTGCGCGGTCGAGAGGCCGCCCGCATCGAGCACCACCGCCAGCGGATTGCCGCCAAAGACCCGATCGGTAAAAACGTCCACGGTTACGTAGCGGCGCTGCATAGAGGTATTCTTCCAAAATTGACTCGTCAGCCGGTTATCCCTGCTCAATCGAGCGTGCGGCGGAAGCGCGTCACGGCGATGGTCATGGCCAGCAGCATCAGCGCGAACAACGCAATCGTATCATATTCGAGATTTTGCAGCGCCGCGCCCTTTAGCATGATCGCGCGCACGATTCGCAGATAATGCGTCAATGGCAGGGCCTCGCCGAGATATTGCGCCCAGACCGGCATGCCCGCGAACGGAAACATGAAGCCTGACAGCAAGATGCTCGGTAGAAAGAACATCATCGAAAGCTGCATAGCCTGCAACTGGTTCTGGACGATGGTGGAAAACGTGTAGCCGATCGCAAGATTGGTGGTGATGAACAATGTCGAGAGCAGAGCCAGCATGATGAGGCTGCCGCGCACCGGCACTCCGAACAGCAACACGCCGATGCCAACAATCAGGGTGGCCTGCACGAAGCCGACCAGCACGTAGGGGACGATCTTGCCGAACATCACTTCTATCGGCCTGATCGGCATCGACAGCAGGCTTTCCATGGTCCCGCGCTCGATCTCGCGTGTGACCGAAAGTGCGGTGAAGATCAACATGGTCATGGTCAGGATGGTGCCGACAAGTCCGGGCACGATATTCAGCCGGGACGACGCCGCCGGATTATAACGCGCATGGGCGCGGATTTCGAAAGCTGGCGCCGCAGGATCTCCGGTGAACAGATCGTGCTCCAGCGCGGTCTGCGCCACGACGCCGAGCGTGGACAACGCCGAGCCGGCCGCCACTGGATCGGTCGCGTCGGCCGCAACCAATAGCGCAGGATGTTCACCCCGCCGCACCGCGCGCTCGAAGCCTCGCGGGATTTCCACGCCGAACAGTACCTTGCCCGACAGCAAGAGGTTGTCGAACTCGGCAACATCGTGAACCTCCCGTGTGAATCGGAAATAGGCGGTATTCTCCAGAGCCTTCAAGATCGAGCGCGCGACGTCGCTGTCCTCCTGCAACAGGACGGCGGTCGGCAGGTTGCGCGGCGTCGTATTGATGGCGTAGCCGAACAGCAGAAGCTGCATCACCGGAATCATCACGATCATAGCGAACGAAACCCGATCGCGGCGGAGCTGGATGAATTCCTTGATCACCATCGCAAAGCTGCGCCGCCAGAAGCCGAACCGCGGCTCCGGGATTTCGCGTCTGCGGTCAGGGCGATCAGTCATGCTCATTGGAAGTTATCCTTTGAGCGGGTCATCAGTTCGATGAACACATCCTCCAGCGACGGCTCGCTGTGCTGCCAGTGCAAACGCTTGTCGTCGCGCCAGGGCGCGATCGTGGCGTCGAGTGCCTGCTTGTCACGCCCCGATACATGCAGGCTGGTGCCGAACGGCGCTACCATGTCGACGCCGGGCTTGCCCGCAAGTTGGTCTTGCAACGTATGGAGCTGATCGCCTGTGACCGTGTAGGTCGACAGCGCCGATTTCGCGATCACTTCCTCAACGGTCCCATGCGCCAGCAGATAGCCGTAGGCGATGTAAGCGATCTCGTGACAGCGCTCGGCCTCGTCCATGTAATGGGTAGAGACCAGCACGGTCAGCCCTTCCGCCGCCAGCGCATGAATCTCGTTCCAGAAGTCGCGCCGCGCCTTCGGATCGACTCCGGCCGTCGGCTCGTCGAGCAGCAGCAGTTGCGGATTTGGCAAGGTGCAGGCGCCCAGCGCCAGCCGCTGTTTCCAGCCGCCGGACAGCTCGCCCGCCAGTTGTTGCTCACGGCCGTTCAGTCCGAGGCGACTGATCATGTCACGAGCGGCGCCTTGCGGATCCTGCATCCCATAGAGACGCGCGACGAATTCGAGATTTTCCCGCACCGACAGATCCTGGTAGAGACTGAATCGCTGCGTCATATAGCCGACCTGGCGCTTGATCTTATCTGCGTCGCGTCGGATGTCGTAGCCGAGGCATCTGCCCTCGCCGCTGTCGGGCGTCAGCAAGCCGCAGAGCATGCGGATGGTGGTAGTCTTGCCGCTGCCGTTCGGGCCGAGAAAGCCGTAGATGGTTCCGCGCTTCACTTGCATCGACAGGTCATGCACCACTTCGCGGCCGTCAAACGATTTCGACAGGCCATGAACGTCGATCGCGATCTCGGGAGCGGAGACTGGTGCCGCAATCATTGCTTCTCGGCCACCGGCGTTCTGGAATTGAGAAACACGCTGATCGGCTGGCCCACACGCAGCACATCGGGCCGCGCGGGCCGCGCCTGGATCAGGTAAACGAGCTTGTTGCGCTCATCCAGACTGTAGATGACGGGCGGGGTATATTCGGCCGTGGTCGCGATGAAATATATCTTGGCCGTGAGATCAGCGGCGCAATTGTCGCAGGTGACCCGCACCTCATCGCCAATCGCAAGCTTGGCTAGCTCCGTTTCGGGCACGTAAAATCTCAGCTTCATATTGCCTGGCGGCATGATCGAGATCACCGGCCGCTGCGCCGGCACGGTCTCGCCCTCCCGGAAATAAATCTGCTGAATGGTCCCCTCCACCGGCGCATAGCCGATCCGTCGTGCCAACCTAGTCTGTGATGTGTTGACGCGAGCTTCAGCCACGCGCAACGCGGAGACCGCGGCATCGAGATTGGCTTGGGTACCGGCGCCAGTCTTGCTCAGGGAGGCGGCACGCTCATAGCTTTGCCGCGCGTTCGCGAGCGTGGCGTTGTTCTGGTTGAGATCGGCTTGCTGCAGGTCGTCATCCAGTGAATAGAGCTGCATGCCCGGCTTGACCTGGTCACCCTCGCGGACGTTGAGCTTGGTCACGCGTCCGGATTCATCGGGGCTGACGAAAATTAAATCCGCTTCGACCCAGCCCTGGTAACCGGGATCCTTTGGCTGATTGCAACCGCCCAGCATTGCGGCGAGCGCGATTGCCGCCGCCACTCGCATTGCCGTTCGCGACGAAGTCATTCGGTCCTCCGCTCGCCAAAGATCAGGTCGAGATGGACACGAAGCATGCCGACGGCATCCAGCGGCGCGTGCCTGCCGAACAGTCCTTGCCAGATCACGGCCACGATCGCCGGCGCCACCACGATCTGCGGAAAGCCCGTCAGCGATTTTTGCCGGATTTCGCCGCGGCTGATGCCGAGTTCGATCATCGAGCGCATGGCCTCCATGCCGCGCGAGACCACTTCGCGATAATAAAAATCGGCGATGCTCGGAAATCGCGCCCCTTCCGCGACGATCAGGCGAACGATGTCGCCGCGCCTCGTCGATACGACCTCCTCCGCAAACGTCTGCGCAAACCTTTCCAGCGCCGCCCGCACCGATCCGCCGGGAGGTGGCGGCGAGGCCAGCCGGCCGATCAGCGGCACCAGCGCGGTCCGTATCAATTCCTGGAACAGCGCCTCCTTATCCCTGAAGTGGAGATAAATCGTGCCCTTCGCGACGCCGGCGCGTTTGGCGACGTCGTCCAGCCTGGTCGCGGTGAACCCGCGTGAGATGAATTCGTCGAGGGCCGCATCGATGATGGCCTGACGCCGTTCCGCAGCGCGCGCCGCGCGCCCTGAGCCTGGGCCAGCCGCTTCAGCCTTGGGCAAAGCCGGCTTACCGGGTCTTGCGGCGTTCTTGGTGCGCACACGGTTAGCCGGTTTTGCGGGAGCTCTTTTCGACATGGTTCGTGCGGTTGACATAGGGATAAAATGACTGACCGGTCAGTCAGCGTCAAGGGGGTTGAAAGCCCAGCGGGCCGGCTTGTGGGGTGGCGTCACGCGTTTTTGAATTCGGGAACGTCGGATTCGCTCGCGGGCGGTGACGGTTGAATGTTCATCCGATGCATACCTCTGCTAACTCAATTGCTAATCCAACACTCGATGTCGTCCGTGCGGAAAGCAGGGACCCATAGCCCCCGTCTCGCATTGTTTAAAAGAACAGAGCAACGAACACCTTTTTCCATCATGTCAGTCACGGCGTATGGGTCCCTGCTTTCCGCAGGAACGACGTGGACAGAAACAGAGCCACACCGCCGCGATCCCGCTGCGCATTTTCGCGCGAGTTGGCCAATGTGTAGAGCCATCTGAAACTCAGAGGGCGCAGGGAATGCCGAGTGCGCGATGCGCCCGCAGCCTCGCATGCAAAATAAAAAAGCATACGAGTAAGTCACCACAGGTTCACCGAAATCATCCGGCATTCCCCGCGCAATGGTTTTACGACTTATATCGCGCTCTCCCCGGTGATCGGGCTTTGTTGTCACCGTCGCCAGTGAGAAACCTCTCACTAACTTGACGCCAGCGTCGAGGCGTCAGGACCACACGACTTCCCCGTCCGCTTCACGCGCCGTTCGTCTACCAGCACATCCGCGTCCATCGCATCCCGTCCCGCGTTCATGACGATCGCGAGCGCCCCTCAAGTGAGACGAGACGGCGTTGGTTATGGATTTGATTTGGGGCAAACGAGAACGAATATATTTTTGCAAATTGGGATGGACGGCGGAAGTGCCGATTTGCCCGTCAGGCAAATGGCGTAGGGCGGATTCACCGAAGGCGTAATCCGCCGGCCCTATCGAACACTGAGCAAAGCAGGATGGCGGATTACGCTATCCGTTCCAATTGGCTTCGTACCCGCATGAGCAATGCGCCTCACCATGAGAGCACGACGCTAGAGAATGCTTTGAGCTACCCTTTGGCATCGCAGGCCCAGGCGCGGATGACGCATTCCTTGCCGCCGAACTCATAGCACTTGCGCATCGCCGCATTCAGCGAGCTGGAAATGCGCGGCTTGACCGCATAGCCGTGCGGTCCGCACGGGTTGGTCAGGTCGATTGCCAAAGCAGCGCAAGCACTCTTCATCGTCAGCGCGGTGCAGTCGCCTTTGCATTGCTTGAGCGCGACTTCGCGCGCGCTATTCTCGGCCGGATAGTCATAGGCCTGCCCATAAGCGCCGCATTTGCCGACCGCGAATGCTCCCGCGGCCAACGAAGGCGCGGTTACGCACAGCAGCATCGCAACTGCACAGATGACGCGACAAAACGAACGCTCAGCTGGAATCAACGTCCCCTCCCCCGAAACAAGCCGGCGGGAATTTAGGGGAGACGACGTTTAAAGTTGGTGAATGACATGGGAGGCGACCGGCACCTGCCGCAAAGAAGCTCGAAGCGAGTTGTATTCACGAGTTGCGGGCAGTCTCAAGCGCCTCCGGCGTATCGATGTCGAGGAAAGCGCTGTGGCCTTCGACCGGGACTTCCGCCACCGCCTCACCATGTTTCTCGATCAGGTGGCGAGCGCCGATGTCCCCGTCGAGCGTCAACAATTCGTTGAAGAAGCGCCGGGACCACAGCACCGGATTGCCGCGCCGACCATTGCTGACCGGCACCACGATCAGATTGCCGCGATCCGGCGCGAAGCTCTCGATCATTCGATCGATGAGTCGCGCCTCGATCAACGGCATGTCGCCGAGGCAAATCACCGCGCCGTCAGCGCCGACGGGCACCGCTGCGATCCCCGCCTTGACCGACCCGGCGAGACCTTCCGCGAAATCCGGATTGTGCGCAAAGGTCACTTTGAGTCCGTGCAACGCTTTCTGAACATCATCGGCCTGGTGCCCGGTGACGACAATCACCCCTTGCGCCTTGGAAGCCAGCGCCTGTTCGGTGACGATCCGCACCAGCGGCTTGCCGCCTAGTTCGGCCAGCAGCTTGTTCGGCCCGCCCATGCGGGTCGAACGTCCCGCGGCGAGTATGATAGCGGCCACATTGCGATTGGTGTCGCTGGCAAGGCTCTCGCGCGGTTGCGGACGGGTCACGATCTCCATCAGCAGCCCGCCAACGCCCATGCCCGTGAGATCGCTTCGCGTGACTTTTAGTCCCGCCAATAGACGCATCAGCACCCAATCGAACCCGTTCTCGACAGGAGAACGCGCGCAGCCCGGCGCGCCCAGCACCGGCACTCCCTTGGCATTGCCAATCAAGAGCAGGTTTCCCGGGTCAACAGGCATGCCGAAGTGCTCGACTTCGCCGCCGATGCCTGAAATGGCCGCCGGAATGACGTCGCGCCGATCAGCAATCGCCGAGGCCCCGAACACGATCACCAGTTCCGCACCGAGTCCGAGCAATTCCGTGATGGCATTTTTGAGCGTGGACTCGTCATGCGGGACGCGACGTTCGGCGATGATGGTGGCGCCCGCCGGCGCAAGCCGCTCCGCTGTCACGCGCAACGTCTTCTCGACGACCTTGGGGCTAAGCCCCGGCAGTAAAGTCGAGACGATGCCGACGCGCTTGATCACATAAGGCGCGATGCGCAGCGCTCCGCCGCTGGCCGCCGCGACTGCCGCGTCGCGCAGCTTCGCCTCTACTCCGAACGGAATGAGCTTGACGGTGGCGACCATCTCGCCCTCGACCACCGGCTTGTAAGCGGTGAGCGTCGCAAACGTAATCGCCTCATCGACGGCATTGACGCGGTCGACCTTGGCGCGATCGATCACGAGCACGCCCGGCCTCGCCGCAAACAGATTGGCCCGACCCGTAAATGCGCGTTCGACGTTGATGCCATCCCCCGCGACTGCTTGCGCGATCCCGGCGGCGGCGACGTCCTCGGAAACATCACCCTGCTCGAGCCGAACCACCACGATTTCCTTGACGCCGGCGCGGGTCAGTGCCTCGACTTCCGCGGCGCCGATGGTCGTGCCTTTTTTGAGCACCAGCGAACCTTGGCGCAGGGTGTGGACCGTGACGCCACCGACCGCGTCTGCCGGACTGGCGGGACCGAACTTCATGCCGCGGCTTCTTTCGGAAGCCGTAGCTGCGCGGTGATCTCGGCCATGATGGCGACCGCGATCTCGGAGGGCGAGACTGCGCCGATGGGCAATCCGATGGGCGCGTGAATACGCGCGACGTCAGACTCTTTTGCGCCCTGCGCCTTCAGGCGCTCGGCGCGCCTGGCGTGCGTCTTTTTCGAACCCAGCGCCCCGATATAGAAGCAATCGCGCTGGAACGCGTGCAGCAATGCCGGATCGTCAATTTTCGGATCATGGGTCAGCGCCACGAAAGCCGTGTAGTGATCGATATTGAGCGGCGGCAGCGCCACGTCCGGCCATTGCGCCACCAACGGCACGTCGGGAAATCGCTCCGGGCTGGCAAAGGCAGTACGCGGATCCACCACCGTCACATCGTAATCGAGCGAACGCGCCAACGGCGCCAGCGCCTGGCTGATATGAACGGCGCCCACCATCACAAGCTTCGCGGTCGGAGCATGGACGTTGAGAAACAGTTTCTTGCCGCCGGCCTCGATCATTCCGCTCTTGCCCATGCGCAACTGCTTTGCGAGTTCGGCGCGCAGCGGATCAGCGGCGATATCGGCGGCCTTGACCAGCCGTTGCTCGCCGTCGGTGACGTCCGTCACCACGATCGCCGGCCGCCGCGCGGCACGCTCAACATTGAGCTCACGGAGCATTTCAGGCTTCACGACTATCCGACTTTCTCCACGAACACTCGAATAGTGCCGCCGCAGGAAAGCCCGACGTTCCAGGCGGTCTCGTCGGCAACGCCGAACTCCAGCATTTTCGGCGCGCCGCTAGCAATAACGTCAAGCGCTTCGGTCACGACCGCGCCCTCGACGCAGCCGCCGGAAACCGAGCCGAGAAACGTGCCCTCGTCATTGATGACCAGGCTCGAGCCCGCCGGCCGCGGCGCGGAGCCCCAGGTCTCAACAACGGTGGCGAGCGCCACGCCGTGGCCGGCCTTCTGCCAGTCCTCAGCCGCTTTGAGAATGTCTTGATCGCGATTGAGCATGGGAGCCTCTTTCAAGCTGCGGATCGAATCAGGCTTCGGTGATGCACCGGCGGGATCGACGAAAGCGCCGATATCAATCCCTCAATTGAACTCAAATTATGCACCGGCCGGAATTCGTCAACGTGCGGCAGCATCATTTTGATGCCCTGCGCCTTGGCCTCGAAGCCGCCATAGCGCAACAGTGGATTGAGCCAAATCAGGCGGCGGCACGAACGGTGTAGCCGATCCATCTCGAACGCCAGCTTTGCGTCGGCCTCGCGCTCCAGGCCGTCGGAAATCAGCAATACGATCGCGCCCTGCCCAAGCACGCGCCTGCCCCACAATTTGTTGAAGGTGTGCAGCGAGGTGCCGATGCGAGTGCCACCGGCCCAGTCCTCCACACTTGCGGAGCAGCTCGCAAGCGCCTGGTCGGGATCGCGCGCCCGCAACGCGCGGGTGACATTGGTTAGCCGGGTGCCGAACAGAAATACCGAGACGCGCTTGCGCGCGTCGCTAATGGCATGCAGGAAATGCAGAAACAGGCGCGTATATTCCGTCATCGAGCCGGATATATCGAGCAAGGCAACAATCGGGGCCGGCTTGTCGATGCGCCCGAGCCGACGAATGTCGATGATGTCGCCGCCTGTCCGCAGTGAGCCGCGCAAGGTGCGGCGCATGTCCAGCCGCAGGCCTCGCGCGTCGGGCTGATAACGGCGGGTTCGCAATTCAGCCTGCGGCAATTTCATCTGGTCGATCGCGCGGGTCACCTGGGCGATCTCCGCCGCGCTCATCTGCGCGAAATCCTTTTTCTGAAGCACCTCGTTGTCGGACACAGAAAGCCTGAGCTCCCGCTCCTGCGCCTGCGGTGTTTCGCTCATGCGCGGTTGGGACAGCGCCTCCTGCACGCGGCGCGAGCCCGGCGGCGGCTTTTTCCTGGCATGATCCGGCAGCGGCACCGAGTCCAGCATGTGCTTCCAGTCTTCGGCCGCGCGGAAGAACAGATCGAAAGCCTGCGCGAAAATCAGCGCATGCTCGTGACGGTTGACGAAAATCGCCTCGAGTGTGGTGAAGACGTCGGCTCGGTTGCCGATATCGACGACCTCGAGCGCGTTCAGCGCGTCAATAACCGCCCCAGGCCCTACCGGAACGCCGGCGGCGCGGAGCGCACGCGCAAAGCCGATGACGTTATCAGCGATCAGACCGGTGACGGGAGTAGTCATGCGAAAGACCAATGTCAGTCGTCATTCCCTCGCGCGAACGAAGCGATCGCGTGGTGGACCAGACGAACGTTATTGCTCGCTTGTGGCGTCTTTTAAAACCTTCTGTAGGGTGTCGCCTTGCATACGCGCGATATCGTCCTGGTATTTCAGCAAGGCGCCGAGCGTATCGCCCACCACCTGCGGGGTCAGGGAACGGGCATCGAGTTCGCTCAGCGCGGTTGCCCAGTCAATGGTCTCAGCGACGCCCGGCGACTTGTAAAAATCCTGGTCGCGCAGCGCTTGCACGAAGCGCACGACCTGCTGCGACAATCTTGCGGAAATTCCGGGCACCCGGGATTTGACAATCGCCAACTCTCGCTCGGCCGAGGGATAGTCCACCCAATGATAGAGGCAGCGGCGCTTTAGGGCATCATGGATTTCGCGAGTGCGGTTCGACGTGATGATGACGATCGGCGGATGCGGCGCTTTCACCGTGCCGAGCTCCGGAATGCTCACCTGGAAATCGCTCAGGATCTCCAATAGAAAAGCCTCGAAAGCCTCGTCGGCACGATCGAGTTCGTCGATCAGAAGCACCGGCGCCCCGGCCACGTCCGGCTCCAACGCCTGCAGCAACGGGCGCTTGACGAGATAGCGCTCGGCGAAGATGTCTGACGACAACTGCTCGCGGTCGGTATCGCCCGCTGCTTCCGCAAGCCGTATCGCGATCATCTGCGCCGCGCTGTTCCACTCATAAACCGCGGAAGCGATGTCCAGCCCCTCGTAGCATTGCAGGCGGATTAGCTTACGTCCCAACGCAGCCGAGAGAACTTTTGCGATTTCGGTTTTGCCGACGCCAGCCTCGCCTTCCAGAAACAGCGGCCGGCCCATGCGCAGCGACAGATAGGTCACGGTAGCCAGCGAACGCTCGGCGAGGTAACCGCGCGAGGATAGCAACTCCAGCATCGTCTCCACGGATGTAGGCAGACCCGATGCAGTCATGGCTTGGCCAGTACTGATGACTCAGGGACCGCCAACGTCAGGCTTTGCCGGTGGCGGCTTGGACCGCACGCCGCGCCAGCACTGCGATCAAATGCGCACGATATTCGGCGCTGCCATGCAAATCACTGTTCAGGCCGTCCGCGGGAACGGTCAAGCCATCGAGCGCCTTCGGGGAGAAGCGCTTCTTCAGCGCTTCCTCGAACGAGGTGACACGAAACACGCCTTCGGAGCCGGCGCCCGTGACCGCGACGCGCACGTCCGACGGACGCTTGGCGACAAACACGCCGACCAGTGCATAACGCGAGGCCTGGTTGCGGAATTTGACGTAAGCAGCCTTCTTCGCGACCGGAAACATCACCCTGGTGATGATCTCGTCGCTCTCCAGCGCGGTCGTGAACAGCCCCTGGAAGAATTCCTCCGGCTTCAACCGCCGCTTGTTGGTAACGATCGTAGCGCCTAGCGCAACGCAAGCGGCGGGATAGTCCGCCGTGGGATCGTTGTTGGCGAGCGAGCCGCCGATGGTGCCCTTATGGCGCACCGCAGGATCGCCGATCATGCCCGCCAGTTCGGCAAGCGCCGGGATCGCCTCACCGACTATGGGCGAAGTTGCCACGGCATTGTGGGTCGCGGTGGCGCCGATGACCAGCGACCTTCCCTTCATCTCTATGCCGTCCAAGCCTTCGATGTGAGACAGATCGATCAGATGCGGCGGGCTGGCCAGCCGCTGCTTCATGACCGGCAACAGCGTGTGACCGCCGGCGATCACCTTGGCGTCTTCATTCTTGACCAGGAGATTGGCGGCCTGCCGCACGGTGGCCGGGCGATGATATTTGAATTCGTACATGAGTTATTCCTAAGGCCGTGCGGTGACGTTCTTTATGCGATATCGGAGTTCGCCATCGCCTTGGCTCCGGCTGCGATCGACAGGACGATGTTCTGGTAGCCGGTGCAGCGGCAGAGATTGCCCTCGAGCTCTTCCCGGATCGTGTGATCGCTGAGATCATGACCCTTGCGGTGGACGATATCGACTGCGGTCATGATCATGCCCGGCGTGCAGAAACCGCATTGAAGCCCATGATGCTCACGAAAGGCCTCCTGCATTGGATGCAGTGGCGCACCGTCGGGCGCGAGCCCCTCGATCGTTTTGACTTCGTGCCCGTCGGCCATGACTGCGAGCGTGGTGCAGGATTTGACGGCCTTGCCGTCGAGATGCACGACGCAGGCGCCGCATTGCGAGGTGTCGCAACCGACATGGGTGCCGGTGAGCCGGAGATTCTCACGCAGAAACTGTACCAGCAGCGTCCGGGGATCGACATTGGCGTTGACGGGATTGCCGTTCACAATCAAGGAGATTTTGGCCATTCAGCACTCTCTTCATCTGCACCGCCGCATTGCACGGCCTTGCAGTCATTGAAATCGTTAGGAGGTCATAATATGGGCCATCCCGGCAATGAGCAACCTCACCTGGGACATGGCCCGAAATGACAACCTGCCGTACCAGCGGACCGCTTGTTCTGGACTAGCCCTGCACCGCCTTGGCGAAATTCGCGAAAAACTCGTCCGCAAGTTTTTTGGCCGAACCATTGATCAAGCGTTGGCCCAGTTGAGCAAGCTTGCCGCCGATCTGCGCCTCGACGTCATAGGTCAACAGCGTTCCGCCATCCTTTTCGGCTAAGGCCACGCTCGCGCCGCCCTTGGCAAATCCCGCCACGCCGCCCTCGCCTTCACCTGAAATCTTGTAGCCATTCGGCGGATCGAGATCGCTCAACGTGACGCGCCCTTTGAAGCGGGCCGACACCGGGCCGACTTTCATTTTGGCCACGGCCCGGAAACCGTTGTCTTCCGTTTTTTCCAGCTCCTCGCATCCGGGGATGCAAACCTTGAGCACTTCCGGATCATTCAATTTCGCCCACACCGCCTCGCGGGGCGCTGCAAGCTGCACCTCACCGTTCATTGTCATGGCCATTCGGCGTCTCCCCGGATCGCTCGTCTGCTGCTCCCAAGTAAAGCACGCCCGGCCCAAAAGGAAGGGGACGAACGGATTACGAGCGATGCATATTCCGCAGGCACCGCAAGTGGCCTGCGAACGGAAAGCAAGCTGTGAATGTGAGGCTCATCTGATAGAAGACGCGCTTTCCGCGTGAGCCACGAGACCGGGGAATATGAAATGCCAATGATCGATGCCGACGGTTGCCTGCTCCACGTATCCGTCGAGGGCCGCGACAGCGGGCCGACGCTGATGCTGTCGAACTCGCTCGGCTGCACGTTGCAGATGTGGGAGCCGCAGATGAAAGCCCTCACTCGACTGTTTCGCGTGGTCCGATACGATCGCCGCGGCCACGGCAAGTCCGGCGCTCCAGCCGGGCCTTATTCAATGGAGCGCTTTGGGCGCGACGTGCTGGCGATCCTCGATGATCTGAACATCGAGAAGGTGCATTGGTGTGGAATATCCATGGGGGGCATGGTCGGACAATGGCTCGCGGCCAATGCACCCGAGCGGCTCGGAAAAGTTATTCTCTCCAACACCACATGCTACTACCCCGATCCAACCAACTGGCTCACCCGCATCAACGCCATCAAGCAGGGAGGCATGACAGCGGCCGCCGATGCTATCATTGCGGCGTGGCTGACGGCTGATTTTCGTGAGCGCGAGCCGCAGATCACAGCAAATATGAAAGCGATGCTGCTGGCTTGCCCGATCCAGGGCTATCTCGCTTGTTGCGAGGCGCTGAGCACACTCGACCAACGTGAGCTTTTGCCGAGGATTAAAAGCCCGACTCTTGTGATCGCCGGAAGGCACGACATGGGTACGCCGATCTCAGCCGGCGAGTTTATTCGAAGCCAAATACCCGGCGCGGCCTTAACGATTCTCGATGCCGCGCACATTTCGAATGTCGAGCAGCCGCACGCGTTCACCGAAACCGTGGTCGGCTTCCTGACCCAACGCTGATCAGAGCAATCTGCGACCACCGATGTGTTGGGTATCCGCCACCACTCAGCGGTTGTGCAGGAGCTCGGACTGAAAGCTCAGGCCGCCAGCGTCCGTGGTGTCGGTATGCGGCTCGGCGGGACGCTCGACCAGCAACACGATTGCACTGCCGAGCAGCATCAATAGCTCTGTCGCATGGAGACGAACCGCTTGCATCTCTCCGACTTGAGAGGCCATCACCATGCTTGCAAAACTGATCACGCTGCCGATGACGAGCGCCAACGCAAGAGCTTCGTCGCCGCCACCGGTTTTGCGGATCGATGCACGGGCGGTGAGCGCCAGAAATAGCGCGAAGAACGCCACGACCGTGAGTTTGCCCAAAGCGAGCAGCCAGGCGACCCGAACCGTGTTGATTGCGGCCAGTTGCAAATGGTCGCTGATGAACAATCCGACCGATATGTTGGGTCGCTCATAAAGACCATGGATTGGGGAGACCATGATCTTGAAGGCGACCATGGCCCAGGTCGGAATGAAGTAGGCCGCGAGCAACGCGGCGTTAAATGAGCCGATCCGCCAGTTCGTGGACATTGTCGCTTCCCGTTCTTCCGCGAGCTCCAAACGGAGTGGCGGCTTTGCGGGCGAGCTAACGCGCTTAAACTACGACGGGCAATTTAAACCCTTTGTTTACCTTAATCTCCGAGATGCCGGACCGACTTACCTCCTGCCGGCGCTGATGTGCCGACCGGAACAGCCGGCTTTCCCAGGATTCATTGCAGCGAACAGCCCTGCTGCGTTCGCGACCAGTCTGGAACCGACGGTCAAACTAGCTCTGTACAAGCATTAAAGCCGCAGCCGGCGCTGTTGCCGCACTCAACTGCCACTGTTAGAAAAATGCCGACGCGTGGCCCCGATTTGCGGGGCAACGGGCCGCGTCAATTTCAGCAGCGGCAGCGGCATGGATTATTTCGCCCAGCAACTGATCAACGGCATCGTATTGGGCTCAATCTATGGTCTCATCGCGATCGGCTATACGATGGTCTACGGCATCGTCGGCATGATCAACTTCGCCCATGGCGACGTCTTCATGATCGGCGGCTTTATCGCGCTGATCGCCTTTTTGATCCTGGTGTCAGTCGGCCTGACCACCGTTCCAGTGATCCTGCTGATCGTGCTTTTGGTGTCGATGGCTATCACCGCCCTCTATGGCTGGACTGTGGAGCGCATCGCCTATCGGCCGCTGCGACACTCATTTCGTCTGGCGCCGATGCTGTCCGCGATCGGAATGTCGTTCGTCTTGAGCAACTACTCGCAGATCACGCAGGGCGCACGGGTGAAGCCAGTGCCGCCGATCATCACCGGCGGCTATACACTACTGGAGAAGAACGGCTTCGTGGTGCGCTTGTCCAATGTGCAAATCATTGTCGTGATCACCACGATCGTGCTGCTGGCGATCTTTACGTGGTTAGTGGCGCGCACCCGGCTCGGCCGCGACATGCGCGCTTGCGAACAGGACCAGACAATGGCCGCGCTGCTCGGGGTTGATGTCGATCGTACCATCTCGATGACGTTCGTGATCGGAGCCGCGCTCGCTGCCGTCGCCGGCATGATGTACCTGCTGTATTACGGCCTGGTGGATTTTTACATGGGTTTCGTCGCTGGCATCAAGGCATTCACCGCGGCGGTTCTCGGCGGCATCGGCTCGCTGCCGGGCGCGATGCTGGGCGGACTTGCGATCGGTCTGATCGAGACGCTCTGGTCGGCTTATTTCTCGGTCGAATACAAGGACGTCGCTGCATTCTCCATCCTGATCGTAGTGCTGATCTTCCTTCCGACCGGCCTGCTTGGCCGGCCCGAAGTCGAAAAAGTCTAGGGGTCCGCGGCGTGTCAGCACCCACGCCCGAAGCAGCGGCGGCTTCCAGCGGGTTAGACGCTGCATACATTTTCAAAAAGTCCCTGATCAGCGCGCTGGTGGCGCTGGTGCTGTTTTCGCTCATGATCGGGATCCGCACCGAAGCAGGCCCCACCGGCCAGCTCGTCTACTGGACCAGATTCGGCGATCTCGCTCTCATGGTCGCCGCGGTGTTCGGCGGCAGCATCGTCATCGAATTGCTGCGGCACTGGTGGGGACCGGTCTCCGTCACCCGGGTCGTTCCAGCTTCGGTGCAAACGGCCCTGACGCTGGCGCGGCGGGCCATTGCGCCGCTGCTTCTAATCTTCACGGTTCTGGTGCCGGTGATTTTTTACGACCAGCGCTACATTCTCGACCTCGGCATCTTGGTGCTGACCTATGTGATGCTGGGCTGGGGACTGAACGTGGTAGTCGGTCTCGCCGGGCTGCTCGACCTCGGTTACGTGGCGTTTTACGCCGTCGGCGCCTATTCCTACGCGCTGCTCGCGACCAATTTCGGGCTGTCGTTCTGGATCTGCCTGCCGATGGCCGGCATTCTTGCCGCCCTTTGGGGCGTGATGTTGGGTTTTCCGGTTCTGCGGTTGCGTGGCGACTATCTCGCAATTGTCACCTTGGCTTTCGGTGAAATCATCCGACTTGTCATCATCAATTGGCAGAGCCTGACAGGCGGCCCGAATGGCGTATCGGGAATCCCGCGACCGACCTTGTTCGGCATTCCGCTCACGCCAGCCGATAATGGGCTCGCGGCAAAACTCGGGATCGAATTCTCGCCGACCCATCGCATCGTGTTTCTGTTCTACCTGATCCTGGGGCTGGCGTTGTTGACGAACTGGGTGACGATCCGGCTGCGGCGGCTGCCGATCGGCCGGGCCTGGGAGGCGCTTCGCGAAGACGAGGTTGCTTGCCGAGCGCTCGGCATCAACACCACGACAACGAAGCTGACGGCTTTTGCGACCGGCGCCATGTTTGGCGGATTCGCCGGCGCGTTCTTCGCAACCAGGCAAGGCTTCATCAGTCCGGAGTCATTCACGTTCCAGGAATCCGCGCTGGTGCTGGCGATCGTCGTGCTCGGCGGCATGGGTTCGCAGCTCGGCGTGGCGCTCGCCGCACTCACGATGATCGGCGGCTTCGAGCTGTTCCGCGGGCTCGATCAGTATCGCATGCTGGTGTTTGGGTTTGCGATGGTGCTGCTGATGATCTGGCGGCCGCGCGGCCTGATAGGTCATCGCGCGCCGACGGTATTCCTCAAGCATAGCCACGCCATCTCGTCCGACCTCGTCAAGGAGGGTCACGGATGAGCAATGATTGCATCCTCAGTGTCGATCGCCTGACGATGCGCTTCGGCGGCATCATCGCCGTCAATGACCTGTCATTTGCCGCCGAGCGGCGGAAGATCACCGCGCTGATCGGACCGAACGGTGCTGGAAAGACCACCGTCTTCAACTGCGTCACCGGGTTCTACAGGGCGTCCAGCGGCGCCATGCGGCTCACGCATGATTCCGGAAAGCATATTCAACTCGAGCGGTTGAACGATTTCCGGATTTCCAAGCAGGCAAAAGTCGCACGCACATTCCAGAACATCCGGCTGTTTCCCGGGATGACCGCGCTGGAAAATCTGATGGTGGCGCAGCACAACGCGCTAATGCTGGCCTCGGGGCTGACCTTCCTTGGGCTGATCGGCGCGCCGTCGTGGCGCACTGCCGAAAATCGCGCGATCGATCAGGCAAGGCTGTGGCTCGATCGGATCGGTTTGCTGGAGCGCGCCGACGACGCCGCCGGCAACCTGCCTTACGGCGATCAGCGCCGTCTCGAAATCGCGCGGGCGATGTGCACCGAACCTGCGCTGCTCTGCCTCGATGAGCCAGCCGCCGGCCTGAACACACGAGAAAGCGCGGCACTCAGCGAATTGTTGGTTTCGATCCGAGCCGATCATGGCACCTCGATCCTGCTGATCGAGCATGACATGTCGGTGGTCATGGAAATTTCCGACCACGTCGTGGTGATGGATTACGGCATGAAGATCGCCGAGGGATCGCCGCAGGATGTTCGCGACGATCCCAAGGTGATCGCGGCGTATCTCGGCGCCGATGAGCAGGAAGCCATCGCCGTCATGGAGAGCGGGACGTGACGGCGCATCCTCTGTTGACGATCCGGGCCTTACGCGCGGCCTACGGCAAGATAGAGGCGCTGAAAGGCGTGGATCTCGATATCAACCGGGGCGAGATCGTCGCTCTGATCGGCGCCAACGGTGCCGGAAAATCGACGCTGATGATGACGGTATTCGGCAAGCCGCGCGCCCGCTCGGGTCAGATCATCTTCGATAGCCGCGACATCACCAATGTGCCGACGCATGAAATCGCACGGCTTCGGATCGCGCAGTCGCCGGAAGGCCGCCGAATTTTCCCGCGCATGAGCGTCGCGGAAAATCTTCAAATGGGTGCCGACGCCACGGATAGCAGCGAGACGGACCGCGCCACCGGCCTTGAGCGCGTCTTCACTCTTTTTCCGCGCCTGAAAGAGCGCATGACCCAGCGCGGCGGCACGTTGTCAGGCGGCGAGCAGCAGATGCTTGCGATCGGCCGCGCGCTGATGAGCCGCCCTCGCCTGCTGATGCTGGACGAGCCGTCGCTGGGCTTGGCGCCCCTGATCGCGCGCCAGATTTTCGACGCAATTCGCACACTGAACCGGCAGGACGGCCTCACCGTGCTGATCGTGGAACAGAACGCCAATCATGCCTTGCGGCTGGCCCACCGCGGCTATGTCATGGTGAATGGCCTGATTACATTGAAGGGAACCGGCAGCGAACTGTTGCAGCGCCCGGAGATCCGCGCCGCTTATCTCGAAGGTGGCAGGCGGGCGTAGCTGGCGGCAAAGTGCCGCGATAGTCCGAAAATTGGCGATGACTTCAAGGCGAATTCATCCGACAATAGCCGGGATTTTCGACCCGGCATGCCCGGTACTTCCCGTAGCTATCTAGCCCGCGAGGACTTCTCATGAACTCATTGAAACTGATCGGTCTGGCATTCGGCGCCTCATTGGCGCTGTCGAGCGCGGCCATGGCGCAGGATCTCACGGTTGCAGTGGCCGGCCCGATGACCGGTGGCGAATCCGCGTTCGGCCGCCAGATGAAAAACGGGGCCGAACAAGCCGTGGGCGATATCAACGCTGCCGGAGGAGTGCTCGGCAAGAAACTCGCGCTCGACGTCGAGGATGATGCTTGCGACCCCAAGCAGGCGCGTTCGGTGGCTGAAAAGATTGCCAGTGCAAGGATCCCCTTCGTAGCCGGCCACTATTGTTCGTCGTCGTCGATTCCGGCATCGGAAGCTTATGCCGACGGCAATGTCCTGCAGATCACGCCGGCCTCGACCAATCCGCTGTTCACCGAGCGCAAGCTCTGGAACGTCGCGCGCGTCTGCGGTCGTGACGATCAGCAGGGCTTGGTCGCCGCCGAATACATCGCAAAAAACTACAAGGGCAAGAACGTCGCGATTCTGAACGACAAGACCACCTATGGCAAAGGCCTCGCGGACGAAACCAAGAAGGCGCTCAACAAGGTGGGCTTCACCGAAAAGATGTTCGAGTCCTACAACAAGGGCGACAAGGATTTTAACGCCATCGTCTCTCGGCTGAAACGCGAAAACATCGATCTGGTGTATGTCGGCGGCTACCATCAGGAATCCGGTCTGATCCTGCGCCAGATGCGCGACCAGGGCCTGCACACCGTGCTGATGGCCGGCGATGCGCTGGCCGACAAGGAGTTCGCCTCGATCACCGGCCCCGCGGCGGAAGGCACGCTGTTCACCTTCGGTCCGGACCCGCGCAATAAGCCGACGGCCAAGTCGATCGTCGAACGCTTTAAGGCCAAGGGCATCGATCCCGAGGGTTATACGCTCTACACCTATGCCGCCATGCAGGTCTGGTCGCAGGCGGCGGCGAAAGCCGGCACCACCGACCCGAAGAAAGTGATGGACACGATCAAGGGCGCCGCCTGGGATACCGTGATCGGCAAGATGGAGTTCGATTCCAAGGGCGACATCAAGCAAGTCGATTACGTCGTGTACAAATGGGACGCCAAGGGCAATTACACCGAGATCAATCCAAAAGCGTCGTGATCGTCTCG
>NZ_DATEPI010000205.1:0-21760 GCF_035273305.1 Bradyrhizobium sp.
TAGGCAAAATTCTCAGTGATCGGCGGGTGGGGCGTGCGGAAGGCCGTGATTGTAAAGTCGTCTGTTTTCAGCACCTCACCCTCGGCCTCAATGTCCTTGGCCACTAAAAGCGGGCGAGGATCGGGACGCCCTTCATCAGCGATGCGGGTGTCGACGTCGAACTTGTTCAGCTCCCAATAGGTCTTCGTCATTTGCTCAAGTCCTTTCGGGCCGAACGAACGGATCGGCGTCGAAAGGCCGGAGGCCCACGCATTATAGACGAGATTGCCGTACTCAAGATTGTGATCGGAATGGTGATGGCTGATCAGGATGTATTTGACCGATGTCAAAGGCACTTTTACCGCCGCCAATTGATGGCTAATGCCCATGCCGCAATCGAGCACGATGCGCGTACCGTTGATCTCGATCAGATTGGCCGGATTGGAACGACCCATCTCGACGCGCGGACCGCCCTTGGTGCCCAGAAAGACAATCCGGGTTCGAGGCTTCGATTGCGATTGACCATGTGCCAATGGCACCTTCATCAGCGACGCGAGGCTTCCGAGCGTCGACAGCTTCAAAAGATCGCGGCGATGCAGCATTTGTTATCCTCCGATTATTTTCCTTCATCATTCTCGAACCGAAATGGAGAAGCAATCGAGAAGTGACGCCGGCCGGGATTGGTCGCACGCGCGAGCGCGGCTCAGCACGTGCGCTCGAATAGTGCCCTGGTCTCGCGTATAGGTGGGGGCGTTGCCGACCGGTCGAGGGCGATTGGCGCCGGATCGAGATCGGGCTGAAGGTGAGGAAATGAGCGTTCATGATTGAGTGGTTCGACGATCTTGCGTTGGGGATGCGCTTCAAAAGTGGTGAGGTGCAGATCACAGAAAGCGACATCAAACGGTTCGCAGCGGAGTACGATCCGCAGCCGATGCATCTGGATGAAGTCGCTGCCAAACAGACTCCATTCAAAGGTCTCGCAGCCTCGGGGTGGCACACAGCCGCGATCGCAATGAATCTGGCCATACAGGTGCGTCCGTTCGGTCCTCATCCGCTCATTGGATTGGGCGTCGATGGGCTGCGTTGGATGATGCCCGTTCGTCCCGGCGATATCCTGCACCTTGAAGGCGAGGTTATCGGTCTCACTCCGTCGAAAACAAAGCCGCAGGGCGTCGCCCTGGTGAAATGGACTTTGTACAACCAAAACGGGGACGCCGTTTATACATTCACGCCTATCGGTATCGTCCCCCGGCGGCCCCCAACCTGAATCTTCGACGATGGTCTTTGGCTGGTGCGCAGCCGGGTTCATGGCGTAGGGACCACAAGCCAAGCAAGCCTTCGGCGCGCCTGAACGAGTGTGATTTAATGCTCGGAAGAAGAAGCTCGCTTTCTCAAGCGGCTTTTTTCGTGCTTTGATGGACTGACCCCCCAAATGCGAGTCGCGCACCAAAGGTTCGATGAAGAACATCGATTTGAATTCCATGTCGATAGAGGAGCTATGGGCGCTTCATGAGGAGATCGCCTCGATCCTGACTGCAAAAATGGAGGCGGAGAAGCTGAAGCTCCAAAGGCGGCTCGAACAGATAGAACGCAAAAGCGCGGCCGAGGCGCCCGAGCGTCGCAAATATCCCAAGGTGCATCCTAAATTCCAAAACCCCGATCCGCCGCACCAGACCTGGTCCGGTCGTGGCCTCCAACCGAACTGGATGCGCAAGCTGCTTGCCGAAGGTAAAACCCCCGACGATCTCCGGGTGCCGCCTCGATCGCGGAGCCCGAGCGAGAATTGACCGGCAGAGTTATGCGTTGTCCCGGTTTTGTGGCTTGTCAAACACCAGGTCCGGGAGCGGGCCCTCTTTGAGAAAAGTTGGAACCTGGCCGGCTTTCAGTTCCGCCTGGGCCAGGCGTTCACGGAGTGAAATGACCTCCGACATTCTTTCTTTGAGCGATCTTGGCGAGATTTGGCGGTGTGCTTTGGTTTTTGGAACCCGTCTCGAACTTCTCATTGTCTCTCCGCGCGGTGTTTCGCTATGGAGACTTAAACGAGCCCTGATGTTGGTTGTTCCGTTCACAGTCGCGACCGATTGGGCCGCGTGGCCAAGGCCCGCTGACCTCGGCCGTCCGGAAAAAAGCTACTGGCCAGCGCGGCGCATGACTTCGGACGCGATGATCCAGATGCTGCAAATTGCGATCACGATTTGGAATATTTCGATGATCGGATTTCCCTGAAACAACTGGACCATTGGATTTTAGATCCCTTCTTCGTCTGAACGGTCATATCTGATTCCCTTACTTAACCGGACCCAAACGCGTGGACATCATTGCAGTGGGTCCATGCCACATCAGCGGGATGGCCGATTTTTATTGTGCCGGCTTTCTGATTCTGGAACTATGGCACCTGGGACTGAGGATCGGTGATGCGTAACCTGAGTTTGGCGGCTTTTGCCGTCGCTTTTACGCTGATGTTTGCGTCCATTCTTTTTATCGCGGCTTCGAATTATCCGAGCGACGTATCCAATCAACTCTGCTCCATTGGAGCATCACTTTGCGACCGTCCGCGGCTGTTGCTCGTTCCGGCTGTGGCGTCCTTGGCCTGGGCCTGGATGCTGCGGTTGATCGCCCGCCCGTAACGCGCATTCTGGTTTTATGCGAGGGCGACGCTTGGCCCGCGAGTTAGTTCCGGAATTAACCCGCAGCGCGGGTATCAAGCTTAACGCACGACTTCGGTTGCTGAATGCGGCCGTCGTTTTATCTTCGCTTGCAAGTCGCGCTATTCCCCGCCCACCACGCGCGACCAGGGGTCGCCGCTATGCGAGTACACCGCGGCGGCGGCGGCCCCGCCGAACACCCCTGGCGTGTGATAGCGACGGCTAAATGAGAGAGCCTGAATGCGGTCGATGTCTCGCGCACTCATTGAATTTGCCAACCCCGCTTCCAATTTGAAACCAAGCCCAATTGAGCCGTTCCGGGTCATCGAAGGCAATCCCGTACCGCAACATTCCGTTCTCTCAAACAGCGCCGACTGGTAGGCAATTTTCATCTGTGAGGGCCGATGGCCAAAAATCTTGTGTTTTGCGTTTGCATCCTGGCTGCAGTTACGCTGTTTGGATCGAGCTCGCGGGCTGACGAACCAAAACAGCTAAAAACACAGAAGGGCAAAGCTGTAGTCCTCGGGGATTTTATGAAGCCGCCCTCAGAGTGCACTTCTAATCCTGTCCCGAGTCCGCTGCCGCAGCTTCGCGAGAAGCCGTCTCACGGCACTATTCTCATGCAGATCGCGGTCGCGAATGTTCCAGCAACTGGCAGTTGCCCAGCGCGGAAGATTCCGGTGATAGCCTTGGTGTACTTACCCACCCCTGATTTTGTTGGTACCGACTCTGTTCAGATCGAATTTGGACCGGGTGCACCGGTGTTGTGGGTTCGCATCATGGTGGAGCCCTCAGCTCCCAACTGAGCCCGCAGGTTTGCCGCCAGCACTTTGGCCTGCTGGGTCTTTCCCACGGCAGGGCTCTGCCATCTTCACCATTAACGACGTGAATGATCAGTACCGCGCGACCACCGGGCTCGCACCCCAATGATAGTTGATGCGAGCGGTGACCAGGTCGACGTCCTGGCGGATGCTTTCTGTTCGGAAGGCAATCGTCGGAGGGGTTGTGGACGCAAAGCCGACATTGCGATTGCCCATGAACAGATGATCCCACTCAATGCCGAACGACCAGTTCGGAGCGAAACCATATTCCCCGCCGATACCGGCTACAGCGCCCCAGCGGGTCTCCCGCGCCGTGTCAAACACGAAGTTCGTTGAGGTGACGACACCATTGTATTTGTCGTTTGTTACCGCAGCGCCGCCCTTCACGTAGATCAGGCTATTTTCCCAGGCACCACTGTAGCCCACGTGACCTGTGAACAGGCCGACCGCATCAATCTTTGATACATTCGAGGTTGTGCCACCAAGCAGTGGACTTGGGTTTGATGCGCTAAGGTCGGCCCAGTTGCCCTGAGCTTCCAGACCAAAAACCCAGGAGATACTCTGCCAACGATATCCGATCTGGCCGCCGAGCGTGGCTCCGGCCGCGTTGCTGCAGCCTTCGGCAAAGCTCGGCACGGTTGCGACGCCTAGAAAAACGGTGTTGCTCCAGCAGTTGCGGCTTAGTGCCTCTCCCACGTTTCCGCCGATGTAAAAACCGCTCCAGTCGTAGCCGGCATAAACTGCAGGCACCCTCGTGTAGGGCCGCGCGGCCAAGTCGGCCGCGTTGGCGGACACGGTGCTTACTGCGATCACGAAGGCAGCGACCAGAAATTTCTTCACGAATCCCCCACCCAAGCCAATTGCGCAGCAACGAGCGTAATGAATAGGCTCTGCAAAGTCTGTGTCTCAACCATCACACTCAATGACCGAATATGGCGGGTGATGGACCTGACCGAAGCGCGACGATGCGACCGCAGGCAGGGTCGCGTTAGACGCGCCGACGGCGGCGGATGCGACTATTCACCGGCTATTCCCACGGTTCATTTCGCTTCGCGATTGATCTCGGGATACTGGATGCGCGGCCTTGCATGCGCGGTTCGCAAATCGCTCGGCTCTCGATCCCGCTGGCGGGCGGTTCATTGGTCTTGGGCAGCCCGCCCGCTGCCGGCTCCTTGCGATGCAGGTTGCGGTCACCATTCCGCGACCGGTCCACGAAACCGTTTTCCAGCCGCCACGAAGCATTGGTGAAACATAGGGGGCGTAACGTGCAGGGCTATCAAACCAATGGGGTCGCCCAATGTTAGCCGCCCTCCTCAACCTGATTTACCGCCAGTATCTTAGAACCACTATTGCCGGCACCAAGATCGCTGGCCGGCTGCTCACCACGCCATGACCCCGCGACGGCCGATGTCAGCCTCCGGCGTGCCCGGCGAGGTTTTCGGTTTGGGAACGTACGCCGCTGTCGGGAGTTTGAGAAACGTGCCGGCCGCACCGGCATTTAGAAACCGCTAGTTCCTCGCGCCTCTCTCCATTGGATACCAACGTGATTACAGACGTGGTTACTTCAGTGCTCGTGTTCGTCAGCGTCGGCGTTTTCGTCGCCCATGCTTTTGACGCTTATCGGGCCGGTTAAATCACGAACTCGCGTCCGGAGTGCTTCGAGCGGCAAATGCGCGCGCTTTGGGTCGACTGGATTTCAAATTCAAGTATCCGGCGGGCGCAGCTCAGGGGATGGGAACTTCGGCGACCTGGAGAATTGGTGCCCTCCCCCCCGGCTTCTCGCTATTTGACGATTTGCAGGAACACGCGCGGCGAGGTTTCCCACAGAAAAAGCCGGCGGGCGTTACGCCGTCGGCTTCGTCTTGCGACTGCCGGCTCGATTCCGGTTCCATCGCGACCTAGCACCAGAGTGCCGCCTCTGGGTTAATGAAAGGTTAATGCGATTGGATCGCTAGTCGATCGCATCTGCATGATGCTGAGTGCCGCGGATTGCTCAACGCGCCGCCTGCGGGTGGTGGTGCCGGCCAGGTCGAATTTCGCCTATTTGTTCGGCCGCACCTTTGACATGCCGGATGCAACTTTGGCTGCAAAACTATTTTCGTCATCATCAAACGGATTTGCTTCCGGAACAATCGTTGCAACCGTTGTGATCGAGCGCGTCGGATTTGCCAATTCCTCCAGCTCGCCAAGGCGGCCGCTTACGTCGGCAAGCTCACGCTTGAGACGTCTGATCTCGGCAATAAATTCCTTTCGTCGGATATTCATTGTACCCCGCAAACCTGACGGAACCCGATATCAGCCGAGCGTAGCCGTGTTCCAGATGTGGAACAAGCAATTAAGTGGGAGAGGGCCGAAGGGGGTAAAATCAATATTAAATGTGGCCGCCGCGGGATTCTGCTTACCTTGAATGTGCTAGGGGCAATCCTGAAATTCGGATGCATGTGGTCCGTTCGGAGGAGGCGGAATTTTCAACGAGCGCCTAACTGTTGGGGACACACCCCAAACGAGAGCACTCATGAGCCGCTACGAACGCCAACATGAATCGAGCACCCTCCAGCAGATACTCGCAATGGCGAGTAAGGACACAACAAAGATCGAGCTGAAATCCCTTTCCATTGATGAGCTTTGGGCGTTGCACGAGGAGATCGCTTCTATCTTGTCGGCCAACATGCGGGCCAAAAAAGCGAGCATCGAAAAGCTTATCGATAAACTGGAGGGCAGAGCTCTAACCCGCCCACGCCCGTATCGCCGTTACCGAACCGTTCACCCGAAGTTTCGAAACGCAGACCCGCCGCATCAGACTTGGTCCGGTCGCGGCAGGCAGCCCCATTGGATGCGTGACCTACTTGCGCGAGGGAAATCTCTCGAGGACGTCCGGATTCGAAGCGATTAGGTCTCCGTCAGTCCCCTCACCGGCTAGATCTGGCGATCATCGGATCACGCCCGCGCAAAATCGGTCCGCATGCTCTCCCGCGTGCGGACCGGAGTCCTCTTGCACCCGCGCTCACTAGGGCTTCTTGAGGCAGAGACCCACAGTCGGATTCGTGCCGCATTTTGGTCCGTCTGGCGCGCCGCCGCTGGGGCAGAACACGGACACCAAAACCTCGTTGGCATCGCAACTGACGGCGCCGTCCGCCTGTACGGATCTGACGGAAGAGCCTGCCGGCCCGGTATCGCCTTTAGGTCCTGGCGCGCCCTGTGGCCCTTGAGGACCTTGGGGGCCTTGCTGTCCCTGCGGACCGGGAACGCCCTGCAGACCTTGTGCTCCCTGCGGTCCGGCCGGACCTTGGGGACCGGTGTCTCCCTTGGGACCCGGCTCTTTTCCGCAAGCTGCGAGCGTGAACGCCATGCCGACGACAACAGCCATGACAATCTTTTTCATTGTGTCCCCTTCCTCCCTCTTCGCCGGAAACTCACCTCGGCATTAAAGAGGCGAAGGGACACCCTCGCAATGAAAATCCGGCTGCTTCGGTCGACCGTTCTTCTGAGCAACCGGCCAGCCACTTAACGCACATTGCATTTCAATCTAATGGGATCTGCACGTGCGACGCGCGAGTTCGAAGCTCTGAATTGGGGATCAACAGCGCCTGAATCGAGTTGAGCGGTTGCACGCTCGAGGGATCGGGAGCCGTTTGCGCCCGCACCCAAATTTCTCCTGCCCCAGGACACGGGTGCGTTAAGCTTTGGCCGCCGTCTTCTTAGACCAATCGCATGGGCCACAGTAGCCCGCTCGATATTCAACCTCTTGCCTACGCAACATCATGGAGCTGGCCAGTAATCGCGCATTCTCACCAAATATTCGGCGGCTTTGATATTAATATTAAATAATAACTATGCCTGTGACGCAGGGGTGACCTGCACAACTGTCCTTTCGTCGCCACATTTTGACCATTTAAGTCGGTTGAAAACCCGCGTAATAACGATTTAATTTCGCTCGATTTCGTTCAGCGAAATTTAATCCGATCCGCTCTCCGCGGATTTCAGCTCGCTCGGCGGAGCGATTCCTTTTTCCCAAAACAGGGGCTTTCATGTTTCGGAAACTTATCGTGGCAACGGCAGTGCTTTGTGCATGCGCAACAGCGGCAGAGGCTCGGCCTCACCATCATCGCCATAGCGCTCACCACCGTCATCACCACCATCATTCTCATGTCTCTCAAGACCAGCACCGTCATAGCTCCTATTACGCCGGGCGGCCGCGCGCCTGGTGCGGGTGGTTCATGCGTGGGCAGGTCGGAAGCGATCCCGGTCCCTCATTCAATCTGGCCCGGTCCTGGGCACGATACGGAACAAACGCGGGCGGACCCTCCATCGGCGCTATCGTGGTGTGGCCGCATCACGTCGGCAGGATTGTAGGCCACGCAAACGGCCAGTGGATTATCCAGAGCGGCAATGACGGGCATGCCGTCCGCACCCGGCCACGATCGATCGCCGGCGCCATCGCATTCCGCCGCGCTTAACAGTCCAAAGCAGCGGGCCGGGGTTCATCCAGCTCTCGTAAATCGCAAACGCAAGCCGACGCCGCGCCCTTGCAGGGCGCGGCGATTGGCATTTTTGCCCGACGTGCAAGTGTTTTCCAGTTATGCTGTCGAAGGCGGCACCGGGGCGACCGTAAACGCTTCACTGCGCGCTGAACCAAAACACCCATAGCGACCGCCAAAGCGCAACGCCGCCGAAGCGGAGTATGTTCGCTCAGCGGCGGTGGCTTAGTCACCGGGCCCTCAAATTTCCCAGCCACCGTTTTGTCTGGAGAGGTCGCCCCAAGGTTCACGTCCACATTTCGCGTCGGGCGACTATTCGGCCGCTGTGCGGCGATACCCGCCTGTCCCTGCTGCCCAGCAACATGGGTTGATTGGAACCTTCTACTTACGTAGGCTTTAGGAAGCGGGCCGCCGTGTTGAGTATAGCGGCCTCGGCACGGTCCTGCCTGCAAGCCCCCGTGCGCGGGCGGGACCGCGCCTGACCGGCAGCGAAAGCGTACAATGGCTCGTGATTTGCGTGCGGCGGAGTTGAACAATCTCAAGCTGGCGCTGGCGACATTCGCGTTGCAACTTAATGCCTTCGAAGAGCGTCTCAAAACGAGATCGTTCGAAACAGATCACCATTCGCTACGGCCGCCCAGGACAAGCGACGTTCAGTTTGCAAACAAGATCCTCCGGGCAATGAAGGGCGCCGAAACTGATGGTCACAACAACCCGCGTTAAATCAGCGCCTCCCGCTCCAAGCTTCGTTTGATAGCTTCTTCTCGAACGCGCTGACGCAACTCCCTCAGGCGGCGCTTGGCGGATCAATCCTGTCCGCAGGCTGCACGAACCCTTGCTTGCCACCCCCGCCGCGCTTCCGGTCGCAATGCATCGACTTCGGCGCAATCATCCGGTCGGACTGGATTGTCGTAAGCCCTGTTACCCTTGTCGGCGACGCTTGGCGGCAAACCTTCGTTCTTATTGGCGCGGCCATCGACCCGTTCATCGACTTGGCCGTTGTATTTGGCGTTTGCTTGGCCCGAGTAGAATCCGTCCTGCTGACGGCCTTGCTGCTGTGCCAAGAGAGGCGACCATGCGCAACCGACGAGTAGCGCCGCCAAGTACAATTTTCTGGACCGCCGCATCATCATCACGCGCCGAAACGAAGATAACCGCGATACCAGCGCGGTTTTCCATGCGCTGCATGCAAGACTGACGAGAATAATCCAGCCAGCGCTCCAGGAGTTCTCAAGGCGCCCGGTCAATTTCGTTCTTCGGCGCCAGCTCCTTGTCGATAGCCCATATAGCGTTTGTAATCGCAATCGCGCGTGTTGGCGCAGTCCCGGATTTGACCTGCGTTGCATCCAGATGGACGGTCCACTTCCAAGGCTGCGGTCCGACGTCTCGGACAACCGTATAGTGCTTCCCGCGATATTCCATTCGGAACCAATATGCGGGAATTCAAAAAGTTCGCGGGATTAGTTTCGCGCTGAGGGGGAACTTTCGGCTAATCAGAACTTGTCTGGCGCGGCCGGCTAAAGCTCGGGCTCAATGTCAGGCGCCAAGGTAGCGCGATCGTGAGTGACGAGATTCGCGTCGTCAATTTTCGATTTCATGTTAGCCGCCTTTTCGAGCAGCGCGGCTGCCTTGCCACGGTCCGTGGTTGACAAGGCTAGGTTAAGAAGCGTTTTCGCCTGTTGCGTGAGATACTCTCTGCCAATTACCATGACTCATACTCATCTACTGATTTCTTACCCACTGATTCTCAGACGCGGGCAGGCAAGATTGCGTTCAGGGCGAAAATGAGGAAGTTGCAACTTCACCTGGCATCGGTCGGCACAGGGAACTCGACGCTGTCGCCGCAAGAATGGACCGAAACGAACGGGCTCCAGCAACGACCTCCAGACCGAGTTTGAAAGCCCCTCTGCCGGAGCATTGGGCCGAGTCACGATCCCCGAATGCCAGCCAAATCTCCTCGCGGCCAGCGGAATTTGCTGCCCGCTAAGCGCTCCACCTAACCGGCTGCTCGTGCTGCAATGCGGCCGGAGCACGGCGAATCAGGTCAGCCGAAAGCGCCCTAGAACACAAAGACCGGAAGTCAACGTGCTCACGCAATTTTGAAGTGAACGTGTAGTACCGAACAGACCGTAAGATTTTCAGTTGGAATACAGTAGTTATTGGGCGGGCTATCGAAAGAGAGATGTAATGCGGGACTGCCCGCAAGAGTGCGGCGCGTCCCGTTTAATGAAGCGGAGTTCAACTAAGCTCGATTACTAGGACTGACTTTAACCAGGGGAGTATCAGTAATGGTTCAGTCAACAGGCGGACGGGTTTTCAACGTGGTTGATCTGGAGCGCGAGATCGAGGCGGAGGTTCGGAACACAGTGTCGTTCCGCGAGCCACGTCCGAACCCCGCACCTGCAAGAACGCGGACGGCTATCTTGTCCATGCCGGAATACGTCGAGCATCGTGACGGAGCATCGGAGATCGGCAGGCTGTCGGCCGAAGCTGTTGTCCGCGAATACGAGGCTGCCGCGAAAGACATCGAAGCAATGGGCGCGGAATTGATCGAGCGTGTCAGACAATGTGAGGCAATGACGCGTGATGCGCTCGCCGCGACCGATGAGATGAGGGAAACGGCGAAACGCTACCGCGAAGAAGCGAAGCGAATCTTCCTGCAGATTGAGGACTGCTCGTTGATGACGGCGGAGGTCCGCAAAACCTGCACGGAGCTGAAAGCGAGGATAGCTGCTCCGCCAACGGCTCCGGCGTGATCTATGATGCCTTCCCGTACCTCTTGGCGGCATCGCCATTTGCGATCGCGCTCATAGTATGGCTGGTCTGAGCTGAGATGCTCAGGTTTTCCATTCGCATTCACGGCTCGCTGATGTAGCGACTAACCGTTGCACCATCATCTGCGGGTGATGCGCGAGGTGCTCGGGATGAAGCGCCGGCGCAACCGGGTTCACTGGGCTCGGTGCGTGAGCCCGTGGGGCTTAATATGCAGGCAAACTTGAACCTTACAAGCGGGGTTTGCCAACGTTGAGCAATTGCGAAAGCCGTGAGAAGCAGAGCCGAAGTGAATGGCTTCTGTCGCATGATGCTGTTGGGAACCCCTTCGATCGCTTATCCGCTCCGCTGATGGAGATGGGAAATTCGGGATCCATTTCTCGGGCATGCTGTGCAGCCATCCATCCTGCCGCGCAAGCTCTCACAAATCGGACGCTCCGATCGTCCCAACGATTTAATCGCCAGCCGATGGAACTGAAAATATCTTCAGCTGTTGGTCGGCGGTAGCTCCATACGGTCATAGAGTGCGGGACATGGACCATTTTACAATCGCGGCGTGGGCCAGCATCTTCATTTCGGGATTTATCTTGGGGTATGGCTTGCGGGCCTCGATTTCCATTGCACGCAAGCGCACCCGCCGCCTGAGGTATTAAGCCCCGGCGCGAAAAACAAAGCTCGCGCCGCTCTTGCGATACCACTGCTGACACACAGACAAACCATTTGGGCGGCCCTCGGGACACACTGCGGAACTGTCATAACGCGATCCGATCGGGTAGCATGCCCGGATGCTTCAACGGCTCATCGTACTTGCGGCCTGGGTGTCTATCGCCGCACTCGCCTTCCTTACGCTGACACATGTCGGCTTTGTTTATTCGATCTATTTTAAGCTCGCGCCCTTTCTGCACGCAAAGATGACGACCTATGCTCATTTCGAACACGTGATCGCCTTCGCTTTATTCGGAGGATTATTTTATTTCGCGTACCCGAAACGAATCATTTTCGTTTTTGGGGTCATCCTGATCACCGCCGTTACGCTCGAATATTTGCAGACGTTGACCCCTGATCGCCACGGCACCATTATTGATGCCTGCGAGAAGATCATCGGAGGCGCACTCGGAATCCTGGTCGCCCGCCTTGTGCTCAGGTGGCGACCGCGGGTGCAGAACTAAATTCGCGGCGGCTTCATCCAACCCGGCTAATTCTGGGCCGAAGTTATCCGGATCGGGCTAGATCTCGGCGACCCGCGCCCCTCTGGCGCCCCGAGTGCGTGGGCTTCAGGGTTTTCAGGAACTACTTATGAAAATCCGGATTGTGGAGCCCAGGCGGCTGCGGGCTACCGCCTGTCTAACTCCGTGCCCCACTCCCTGCCGCATAAAAAACTCCATCCGATGCCAGACGGCCAGGGCGACGAGTGAAAGAGTTTGGTCCGATGAACCGCAGCATTGTTTGGGGGATCGCCGGCGCTTTCAAAGGTCCAAGCTTGGTGACGGTTCTGGCGGCGCTTTGCGGAACTCTCGCGCACGCTGAGGACGCAGGAGAAGCTGTGCGGACTTCTCCTCAGTTCGGAAAATCCAATTCGTTCGGTGCATACGATACGATCTGCCGGACCATGGTCAGATCCGCTTCGGACAACAGCCTGCCGCTTGAGTTCTTTACGCGGGTCATCTGGCAGGAGAGCAGATTCAACGTAAGGGC
Organism: Bradyrhizobium sp.; assembly: GCF_035273305.1. Classification (GTDB taxonomy): domain Bacteria; phylum Pseudomonadota; class Alphaproteobacteria; order Rhizobiales; family Xanthobacteraceae; genus Bradyrhizobium. The sequence continues at coordinate 12,391 of NZ_DATEPI010000205.1, forward strand.
GCGCAGCTCAGCGGGTGCACAAGGCATCGCTCAGTTCATGCCGCGAACCGCATCATCTCGAGGGCTGCTTGACCCCTTTGATCCTTTGGAGTCCCTGCGGCAGTCAGCCAGCTACCTCCGGGAGTTGAGAAACAAGTTTGGAAGTTTGGGCCTTGCCGCCGCTGCCTACAACGCGGGTCCTGGCCGGGTTGCACAGTGGCTTTCCGGCAAGATCCACTTGCCCGCGCAAACCGTAGCTTATGTCCGGCTGGTTACCGGACGATCGATCGCCGAGTGGACTTCCAGGCAACCGTCCCAGTTGGAAAGCTCAGAGATCCCCAAAGGAGTGCCGTGCAACGCCCTTGCAAGCCTCCGACTGGATAAGGACGTGGATAGAGCGTCGTCGCAAATCGAGAGTGGTGGTCGCAAACTGGCCGCTTGGGCGCCTTGGGGAGTTCAGCTGATTGGGGATTGGACGCAAGACCAGGTCCTTGCGCGATACGACAACCTGAAACGGAAATATCCGAGCGTCCTCGGCGACAAAGACCCCCTGGTGGTCATTACCTATGGTCCTTCCGGGCGTACCAAGCGATATCTCGCGCGCGTGGCCGAAAACACGGAGCAGGAAGCCGAACAGCTGTGCAGGAGATTGCAGGCCGTCGGCGGATCCTGCTTTGCCATCCGCAACCGCCAATAGTCGGTTCATCAGTTCTAGCTGCTGCCTGGGCTTGCCCTCAATGAACTCGTAGCCCGGGCCGGCAGGTTCGTGCTTGCATAGGGTTGCTCCGCCTTCCCCGGCCAGGGGGCTATTGCCACACGCCATGCTGCGCGAGAACGATACGCTATGTGGGGATTTCTGATCGGCCTCTATCTCGCAATGATCATCTATCCATTCCTGGAAGAATGGCAGCAGCGCCAGGCCGACAAGAGGCGTCTCGCGAAAATGCGCGAGCACCATGCGAGGGGGCGTCGGTGGGACCCGACCAAGGGCCAATCCATCGATGAATAAGGCTCTGAACTCACCTGCCCGAAACGGCGCTAACGCAAGGAAATGATCGGGAGTGGGTGCACCAAATCATCCTGAGATAGCGCAGGCTGTTGCACAAAATCATCATCAGACCTTGAAACACGGACCCAACCTGGAATCCTTTTGACTGTGTAGTCACGCATGCCGTTAGGTCATCAGCGCTGGGCCGAAGGAAATTTGCCATGTTGGAAGCAGTTACCGCACTTTTTGGCGTCATGAGCGCCGCTATTTTTCTAGCACACGCCGTTGACGGATATCGGTCGCGCTAGCCGCCGCATCGCAAATTCCTTGCCGTCCGCTGCGCTAGCTGTCCGTCCTAGGTGATGGACCGAATTCCATGACAGGCCCCGAACTGCGACAGCTTCGCCAGGATCTCGGCGAGGCAATTGGCAGAGACATGTCGGTTGCCGACATGGCCAAGCTGTGCGGCCTTGACCCCGGCGGCGCGGATACGGTCCGGAGGTGGGAGGTCAGCGGGCCGGGTGGCACGGCCGCCGAACTGCTGCGCATCCTGTCCATGGCGAGCGATCGGTATCCGATCCTGGAGAATTTCAACGTCTTCGACCGCTTCAATATCGCCGAGAAGGATCGGCCGGCGCGCCGCGAAGCTTTTCGTGAAATGATGCGCAATGAGGTTCGCCGCAGGCTCGGCTGATAATTGGGGCGAGTGCGCTAAGACCCTGGCCAATGTCCATTCCGCTAAGCGCCGTACCTCCCGCTGTTGATAACCTGCAACACCTTCCCCGGCTGGGGTGACAGGCGCCGGTGACGTGTTATCGACGGGCGGAGATCTCACTCCTGACGGACGCAACACAATGCGGATTACCCTGGTCGGCTCCCGCCATTTCGGCGTGACGATCCTCGAAATGCTGCACCAGCATGGCGTGGAGATCGTCAGGGTGGTGGTCGCCGACCCCGAGGACCGGCTCGCGGCCTCTGCGCGTTCTGCCGGCATCGAAGTCGTGGTGCAGGCCAATCCCAAGCTCGTGGTCGCCTCCGAAATCGCCGATGGTACCGATCTGATCGTGACCGCCCACAGCCACGCTCGGATCAGCAAGGAGGCGCTGGCGGCGGCGAAACTCGGTGGTATCGGCTACCACCCGTCGCTGCTGCCGCGGCATAGGGGAATTGCGGCGGTTGAGTGGACCATCAAGGAGGGCGATCCGATCGCCGGCGGGACGGTCTACCATCTGGCCGATCGCATGGATGCCGGTGCCATCGCCGCTCAGGAGTGGTGTTTTGTCAAGAAAGGCGAAACCGCACGCGAATTATGGGAACGCGCGCTCGCTCCGCTCGGCCGAAAGCTTCTGGGCGAGGTCGTGGATTACGCCAAGACTCACAAAGCCCTGCCCTCGAAGCCCCAAGACGAACAGTTCGCGACCCGGGCGCCCAGCATTTCCTGATGAACGCTCCGTCGACCTAAGTTCTTGCTATGTTCCACCGCACCCGGTTCCGACCGGGGAACAGAAATAAAGATCAAATACTTGATTTTGCTGGAACTTTTGCCAACGTGGCATTGCAGCAAATTTTAGACACAATGTGCCGGGATAACCCCGGCCAATCACACAATCAGGGACCTGATCATGCGCTTCAACCGCATTGGAACTGCTTTGTTTGTTTCGGCGTTTTTCGCTGCTGCTCCAGCGAACGCCCAAACACCTTATGACGGACTTTGGAGCGTAAAGGTCGTCACAAAAACCGGCAGCTGTGAACCAGAGACGCGCTCGACACTTACCATTACCGACGGGAAGATTTCCGCGGCCGGCGCAGACGTGACCGGCAGCATCGGGCGCGAGGGCCTCGTGAAGGTTTCGATCGGTGGTGCATATGCGAATGGTCAGCTTAGCGGCAATGCTGGATCGGGAAAATGGAACGGGGCATCCGCGGGTATACCCTGCAGCGGGCGCTGGGAAGCTTCGCGGCAGTAACGCTAGCCGAACGCGCAGGTTTCTGCCGGCCATAAGACGGCTGCTGATCGGGATCGTCGCCCTGCTCGGGGCGGCGGTGTTCGGCTCCTCAACTTACGCACAATCGGGCGCCTTCGCCGGGATGGCGGGTGTTTGGGCCGGCTCGGGAGTTGTCACCCTGGACGATGGTTCGACGGAACGCATCCGCTGCCGGGCCACTGATGCCGTCGGCGCCGGCGGCAATGGACTCAACCTCACCCTCCTCTGCGCCAGCGACAGCTATAGATTCGATCTCACCGGCAACGTGATCGCGCAAGGTGGCCAGCTTGAGGGAACTTGGGGCGAAAGCAGCCGCGGGCTCAGGGGCAATCTGAGGGGTCGCGGAGCGAACGGCAACTTTCAGGTGATCGCGACGGCACCAGGATTGACTGCGAATCTGTCGCTCACCACGCGCGGCAATCGGCAATCCATAGTCATCAGGTCAGAGAGCGGCTTCAGGAATGCGTCCATTTCGCTGTCCCGTCGCTAGCCGATAGCGTCGCCGCCTCAACCACTTCGTTTGGCCAATTTCGCGGCGGTTTCCTTGATGGTTTTTGCAACCAACAGCGCCTGTTGTTCGGTTAGCGCAAAATCCTGAACGCCCCTATGCGTCGTCAGCGAAAGCACCATGATGTCGGGCTGGTTCTCCGGCCATCCGGCGGCGAACGCGGTCACAAAATCGGCCGAAGTGGATCGTTTCGTCATGGAGAAGTCCTTCATGTCGGAGCAGGCGCGGTTCCCAATCTTGAGAATTACGCCGCGGATCGCACCAAATGCACTGTCATGTCAGGCGGCAGGCACGAATGCGGTGACTTCGATTTCGACCTTCGCACGCTGATCAACCAGACCTGCGATATAGAGCAGCGTCGAAGGCGGAAAGTTTCGTCCCAGCGTCTCGCGCCAGGCTGCGCCGATGCCCGCGCCTGCGGCTTCGTACTCGCTCCGGCTGGTCAGGTACCAGGTGAGGCGAACGATATGCTCCGGCTTGGCCCCCGCCTCAGACAACAACTTGATGATCCGCTTCAATGCGACGGCGACCTGCCCCGCCATATCGGTTTGATATTCGCCCTTCTCATCGCCTCCGGTCTGCCCGGCGAGCACGATCCATCGTCCCGCGGCATCGAACTCGACCCCATGCGAGAAGCCGCGCGGTTTCATCCATTCCGCGGGTTGCAAGACACGCATCTGCAGGTTCTCCATTCTTTTCGCAGTGAGTAAAAAGGCCGCCCGCTCTAGCACCCTACACGGCTCGCGCACACTGGATCAGCATATTTGAGCGTTGCAAATCGGGGCGCTGTCGTCGATACCCGCCTTACAACCGCAATCTCGCATCGCTTCTCGGCAAACCGGCGCTCCCCTTCCATGGACCGAACACCTTCAAAATCGTGGGCGGCGCTGTGGATGGCGGGCTGGCTCGCGCTGATGCTGATTGTGGCAATCGCCGGTCGCGAGACCACGCGTGAACTGAACGTGTTTCAGATCATGGAGGTTCGATCAGTCCTCGGTTTTGTCATGCTCTATCCGCTGGTCCGCCTCAACGGTGGGTTCAGGGCAATGCGGACCTCTCGGCCGCTGCAGCATATCGGCCGCAACCTGATCCACTATGGTGCTCAACTCGGGTGGTTTTTCGCGCTGACCCTGATCCCGCTCGGTCAGGTCGTCTCGATCGAATTCACCATGCCGATCTGGACCGCCATCCTCGCCGCCAGTTTTCTCGGCGAGCGGATGACATTCGGCAAGATTGCGGCCGTGGCGCTTGGCGTTGTTGGCGTTATCGTGATCGTTCGGCCCGCTACCGGCAGTATAAATCCGGGGCAGCTGATTGCTCTCGGCGCCGCGGTGGGCTTCGGCATTTCGGTTGCCATGATGAAGTCCCTTACCCGAACCGAAAGAACCCTGACGATCATTTTCTGGATGCTGGTGATCCAGTCCGCTGCTGGACTTTTCCCCTCGATCTATGTCTGGCGCTGGCCAACCAATTACGCCTGGGGCTGGATGGCGGTAATCGCATTCTGCGGCACATTTTCCCATTACTGCATGGCCCGCGCGATGCTCCACGCTGACGCCACGGTCGTCCTGCCGATGGACTTCTTGCGGGTTCCTCTGACCGCGACGGCCGGTTGGCTGATTTATTCGGAACGGCTCGACGCCCTCACCATCCTTGGCGCGGCGCTAATCCTCACCGGCAATCTCTTGAACCTGAGGACCGCGCCGCCGCTTCCGGCCCGCGTCGCAACCTGACAAGCCCGTCTATTTGCCGAGGACCTTACGCAGGGCGTCGTTGATGCGGTCTTGCCAACCCGGGCCACCCTCCTGGAAGTGTTCGAGTACGTCCTGATCGATGCGCAGGGAAACCAATTCCTTTACACCGGGAAGCGCGGTTCGTTTCGGTGGAGCTTCTGCCACCTTAGTTGTTGTCCGCTTGAATGCAGCCTCGGCTTCCGTGCGGGCATCATTGAGGGTTCTTGGCCGCCTTGGTTGATCTGGCATCTCTGGATTCCTTTGAGCAGCGCCGCTCGCGCAAGCTGATAGTTGAGCATTTTTTCAGATTGAGTTTCCCGCGGCTGCGACATTATGCGGTCGCAGCCGCGACAGTGCACCGCACTCGACAACGTCTCAGTGACAAACTTCACGCACATCTTGTTCATCGAGCAACCTCTGTGTGCCGCATGCAACTCCTAACGCATCGAGAAGATACGCTGCATCGCAAAAATTTACTTCACTTCAAAAAACGTAAAACCAACGCATTTGTGTTGCGACATCGTCAAACAATTCTGTTTATGCTAACATCAGGTTTCAAATCGCAAGGAGGCCACGATGCCAGCAATCGCTGAAGTCCTGCCGACCGCGCACAATGCTGACCCGCGCGGATGTGATTTGCCGACCTGCCCGGTTTGCGCGGATTCGATGGTGGCGGCGGAAGCATCGGCCTATCTGACCGACAACGTCATCAGCTATCTCTGGACCTGCGATACCTGTGGTTACGGTTTTGTCACCAAGCACGCGCTGACGCGCTTCGCCTGCAACTGATCTCGATAGCGGCGCATCAAGCGTAATGCGGAGCTGCGTCTCCCTTCGTCCAGTCGGCGCGCGTACGTTCGTAAAAGCTGGCAAAACTTCCCTCTGAGATCGCTTGCCTGATGTCCTGCATCAGCGATTGGTAGTACGCGACATTGATTTCCGACAGGAGCATCGCTCCCAACGTCTCGCCCGACTTTACAAGATGGTGCAGATACGCTCGAGAGTAGTCGCGGGCCGATGGCCATGGGCTTTCCGCGTCGAGAGGCCGTGGATCGTCGGCATGGCGGGCGTTGCGCAGGTTGATCTGACCGAACCGGGTGAAGGCCATCCCATGACGTCCGTTGCGCGTCGGCATTACGCAATCAAACATATCGATCCCTCGCGCGACCGCCTCCAGAATGTCCTCGGGCGTGCCGACCCCCATGAGATATCGAGGCCTATCCTGGGGCAAGATCGCCTCGACCTCCTCTACCATCGCCAGCATCACCGACTGTGGCTCACCGACAGCAAGGCCGCCGATCGCGTAGCCATGGAAGCCAATGTCTACCAGCCCGCGAGCGCTGGCGCGCCGCAGCTCGCGTACATCGCCGCCCTGGACAATTCCAAACAGCATGGAGCCCGGAGGCGCGCTCTCAAAGGCGCGACGGCTTCGCTCTGCCCAGCGTAAGGACAGCAGCATCGCCCGTTCGATATCGCCCGGCTCGGCCGGCAGCCGGACACACTCATCCATTTGCATTGCGATGTCGGAGCCGAGCAGCCGCTGTACTTCGATCGAGCGCTCTGGCGACAGTTCAATCTTGGCTCCATCGATGTGGGAGCGGAAGGTGACCGCTTTCTCGCTCACCTTGCGCAGGTCCGACAGCGACATGACCTGAAAGCCACCGGAATCGGTGAGCATCGGTCCGCCCCATTTGGTAAATTTCTGCAAGCCACCGAGTGCCGCGATGCGCTCGGCACCGGGGCGCAGCATCAGGTGATAGGTGTTACCCAGCACGATATCAGTGCCGGCGGCGCGCACCTCGCGCCAATGCAATCCCTTCATTGCGCCAGCGGTCCCCACCGGCATGAAAGCCGGCGTTCGCACCACGCCGTGCGGCGTCGTCAGCCGGCCTGCGCGCGCTGATCCGTCCCGGGCAAGTAACTCGAAATAATTGGTTGCTGTCATACCTTGGATTTATCACGGAACAGCAGGCAGGCATCCCCATAGGAATAGAACCTGTAGCCGCTCTCGAGCGCATGGGCGTAAGCTCGCTTCATGGCTTCGAGGCCGCTGAATGCCGAGACCAGCATGAAGAGGGTCGAACGCGGCAGGTGGAAATTGGTCAGGAGGATGTCGACCGCGCGGAATCGATATCCCGGCGTGATGAAGATATCGGTTTCGCCGCTGAAGGGTTCGATCGCGCCGTCTTCCGTGCTGGCGCTTTCCAATAACCGCAACGAAGTGGTGCCAACCGCAACAATGCGCCCGCCCGCTACTCGCGCAGCATTGAGCGCTTGCGCGGTCGCGGCGGAGATACTGCCCCACTCCGAATGCATCCTGTGCCCGGAGGTGTCTTCGGTCTTGACCGGCAGAAACGTTCCCGCGCCGACGTGCAACGTGATCCGGCGCATGGCGACACCGCGCTGCTTCAACGCCATTTCCAGCGCCGGCGTGAAATGCAGTCCGGCCGTCGGTGCTGCCACTGCCCCGTCGTTGGTCGCGAACATCGTCTGATAATCTGCGGCATCTCGCTCGTCCGGAGCCCGTTTGGACGCGATGTACGGCGGCAACGGCGGCGAGCCGAGATCGGCGATCGCCTGATCGAGCGTGGGTCCATGAAAGGAAAATGAAAGCGTAATCTCGCCATCATCGCCCTTGCTTTCGACCTGCGCATCGAGATGGCCGAGCAGGCATACCCTGCCCTCATTGCCAAATCGAATTACGTCGCCCGGCGACAGCTTCTTGGCCGGCTTAGCCAAAGCTTGCCAGCGTGACCCGTCCAAACGCTTGATGAGCGTGACTTCGATCTTCGGTTCGGTGTCCCGGCCAATGCGACGACCTCGCAACTGCGCAGCGATCACTCTGGTGTCATTCACGACCAGTTGGTCACCCGGCTCGAGCCATTGCGGAAGATCGGCAACAACACGGTCGCGCAACACCCCATCGGGGTTCACGATCAGCATTCGTGCCGAATCGCGTGGACTGGCTGGCCTCAGCGCGATGCTGCCAGGGGGAAGTTCGAAATCGAACAGATCGGTGCGCATGCTTATAGACGGCCTAGTGGTCTTCTCGCGGTACATGACCTGGCTCGCAAAGAGGCGGTCGGTCAACACGCCGCAACGATATTTCGATCCTTAAACGAATAATCTTCCGGCAGTGACACGTAGTTCTACGCGACCTGCGCGGCAAATTGATTGCGTACGACGCGCTGCACCCGTTCACGAAACCATGTCATCTCAGGACGGGCACTCAGGCGGCTGCTCCAGATCATCGCATGCGGTAGCGGCGCAATCGGAAACGGAACGTTCCGGCTTTCGAGATTGTAGGGGCCTACCGTCGAGCTCATCGCTATCGAAGGCAGTGTGGTCAGCAGATCCGAGCTGACCAAAACGGGAGCGATAGCGGAGAAATGTGGCACCCAACCGCCAACACGTCGTTGAAGCCCCGCTGCCGCCGCGGCCAGATTCACCGGGCTGGCGAGGCTGTCGCCAACGCGAACCGCAAGATGCGGCCAGTGCGACCAGGCCTTCCGTCCCCAGTTGGAAAATGCTGGATGTCCCTTGCGGCCGAAACTTCGCCATTTCAGCGATCCGATTAGTTCGCTGCTGACGTCCTTCGGCAAGCGGAGCTGCGCCGGCACGATCGCAATGTCCACCTGGCCTTCCGCGACATCCAGCAGGGTCGGTTCTCGCGGCGAAGTCCACTCCACGCAAGCGCCGGGCGCATCTGATTGCAGGCGGCGCAATAGTTCTGTGAAAACAGGCAGCATGAAGTCCGGCGCCGCCAACCTGAAAACGCGTTGGGAGGTTGCCGGATCAAAAATGTGGCGTGGGGAAAGTACCCGCTCGATCCCCCGCAGCATGGGCCGGGCCTGCTCAATGAGATCCAGCGCGAACGCGGTTGGCTGCATCCGCACTCCGGCCTTGATCAGCAGCGGATCGCCCAACTGGTCGCGCAGCCGCGACAGGGAATGGCTGACAGCCGATTGGGTCCGGCCTAACCGGTCCGCCGCGCGCGTGACGTTCCGCTCGAACATCAAAACCTCGAACACCACCAAGAGGTTGAGATCGAAACGTCGTAAATCGATTTCATGCATAGTGGAACACGATTACTAATTAGATTGATGGGGAAAAAAGGTTCATAGCACCTCGCCGCCTTCAATCAAGTCGCAGGAGTCATGATGAAAAGAATTCAAGC
>NZ_DATEPI010000206.1:0-28307 GCF_035273305.1 Bradyrhizobium sp.
GAAACTGGTCGGTGGGGTGTCTCAGGAGTACTTCGGGTTCGTTCGCCATCAAATCGAGAACAGCATGAACCGCATGAACGAACTGTGGCGTTGTCGAACCGCCCAAGACGTTGCAGCCGTCCAAAGTGACTTGGTGCGTGAAACCGTGGGTAGCGTCTTGGACAGCTGCCGCCGGGTGGCCGACATGTCGCTCAAATTGGCCGACGATGCCGCAAAGCACGTCGAACGGCCCGCCGCCTAGCCCGGGTTTCCGGCCTGGTGATCACGAGCCGAGACGAGGACCGAGTTCCAGGCTCGTTCCCATGACCAACCGACTGCTGCAAAATTTATCTCGACTTCGCGGCCGAGGGCGGCATGGATCATGCAGCGCTCGCTTTCACTTTGACCGGCGGCACCGCGCGCATGGAGATCGCAAGCCGGTTCCACGCGTTGATGGTCGCGATTAGCATGGTCAGGTTCACGGTCTCGGCTTCCGAGAAGTGTGCGCGGACCTCGGCATAGACGTCGTCGGGCGCATGTGTCTCGGAGATCAACGTCACGGCCTCGGTCCAGGCGAGTGCCGCGCGCTCGCGATCGGTATAGATCGGCGCCTCGCGCCAGGCGTCGAGGAGATACAGCCGCTGCTCGGCTTCGCCATGCTTGCGCGCGTCTTGGGTGTGCATGTTGATGCAATAGGCGCAGCCGTTGATCTGCGAAGCGCGAGTCTTGACCAACTCGATTAGGGATTGCTCGAGACCACTGCCCTGCAGTTGGGCTTCGAGCGCGGTCAGTGCTTTGATCGCTTCGGGTGCGGCCTGATAGAAGTTCAGGCGAGGTTTCATAGTCTTCTCCCTTCGCGATATGATTGTGAAATCGCTGATGTGATCCGGCCGCAACATTGGCTCGGTGCGCTGCCTCAACGCGATCGATGACGGTGCGGTTCATGAAAATAACGTGAGCTGTTCGATGCGGGTGCGAGTCAAATCGTCCTTGCGCTCCAGCCCGGACAATTGACATGTTATAACATTTAGGCAAATGTCCTAACTTAACTGGTCAAAAGCCAGAATTAAGGGAGGACGACCAATGAGCTTATTCAAGCCAACCAGACGGGCGTTCCTGAAGGCCGGCACCGCCGCAACAGCACTCGTCGGCCTCGCGCCAGCTGTGCTTCGTCAAGCGGCTGCGCAGGAAGCGGATCTCTCGCCCTACAAATCGGCCAAGATCGACTGGCAGCAAACCTCCGGTGAAACCATCACCGTTGCCGTCATTCCCGCAAGTTATTTCGACAACCTCATTGCGATTGCGCCCCAGTTCAAAACGCTCACTGGCATTGACGTCCGCTTTGAGAAAATTCCGCCTGCGCAGATCCGGCAGAAGAGCGTCATCGACCTCACGTCAAAGACTGGCATTTACGCGACCCACGCCGCCGATCCCATGTACTATTCGCTTTATGCCGCGAACAAATGGGTCGAGCCGCTCGATAGCTATCTTGGCAATAAATCGCTGACCGACGCCGACTGGTTCAAATTCGATGACATCATTCCGGCCTGGCGAAACGCCGACAGTATCGATGGCAAACTGTATGGAGTCCCCTACGATGGCGAGGTCACCATTCAGGTCTACCGCAAAGATCTTTACGACGCGAAGGGACTGAAACCCGCTGACGACCTCGCAACTTTCGTTTCCAACGCAGCCGCGCTGAACACCCCCAACGATCGCGTCTGGGGCACAGCGCTCCGCGGCGTCGCCGGGGCGGGCCAGAATATGTACATCTATCCCTCGATCTTCCGCGAATTCGGCGGCGAATGGTTCAAGGGCGGCAAGCTGACGGTGAACGGTCCGGAGGCCGAAGCAGCGCTCGCGTGGTACGTCGAACTGATGCACAAGTCAGCTCCGACCGCAGCCGCAAACTGGAATTGGCCGGATATCGCCGATGCGTTTTCGCAAGGAACGCTTGCGAGCTACATCGATGCGCACTCCTCGGCATCTGTCGTCAACAATCCCGAGAAGTCGAAAGTGATTGGCAAGGTTGCTTATGCACGTTGGCCCAAGGGCCCATCCGGCAAGCGTGTGACGTCTATCTGGAACTGGGGCTTCCCGATCAACGCCGCGCTGCCCGAGAAGAAGAAAAAAGCGACATGGCTGTTCATCCAGTGGGCGGCCAGCGCGGAAACCCAGGCGCGCACCGCGCATCGGTTCGCCGGCCCCACAAAGCGATCCGGCGTCAATCGCACCTCCATCTGGAAGGATCCGGACTACGTCAAGCTGATGAATGGCTTTGGCCATAATTTTGTAGAAGCAACGATGGAGTCGCTGCAAAGCGACACCGATGTCGATTGGCGACCGCGCGTCCCGCAATGGCCCGCGATCGGTGACACCATGGCCACCGCGATCCAGTCCGCGCTGTCCGGCCAGGCCACGGTCAAGGCTGCGCTTGATGACGCACAGCGCCGCGTCGAACCGATGATGCGCGGCTGACCTCGGTGAGAGCGTCGACAGCAGTCATGACGGTCCCCGGCGCTACGCCCGGGGAAGCCTCCGGCGATCTCGGCCGCGTGCTGGCGCAACGCGAACGAAAGTTCGCAACCGCCTTGCTCGCGCCGGCGTTCCTCGCGCTGCTCGCGACGACGACCTTCCCGTTGATGTTTTTGATCTGGACCAGCACATACCGAATGGACCTCGCGATGCCGTTCGCGGATGGCTTCATCGGCCTGGAAAATTACCGCATCCTGTTGGCCGACGAGCGGTTCTGGTCCTCGCTGCTCGTGAGCCTGATCTACACCGGCTCGACCGTGACGCTACAGGTCACGCTTGGATTGGCGCTCGCGCTGCTGGTGATGGACATGAAGCGCGGGCAAGGCTGGTTCCGCTTGATTGCCATCCTGCCGGTGGTGCTGTCTCCCGCCGTTGTTGGAATGATCTGGCGGACCTTCATGCTGGCGCCTGAGTTTGGCATTGTCGATTATCTCGCCATCAACGCCGGCCTCGGCAGCAAGAACTGGCTTGGCGATCCCCTGCTGGCAATGATTTCCGTCATCGTCATTCACACCTGGCAGTGGACTCCCTTCGCTTTCATGGTGCTCCTGGCGAGCCTGGCATCGCTGCCGGAGGATATCTACGAAGCAGCGCGGCTCGACCGCGCCACCGCATGGCAACGCTTCCGCCGCATCACGCTGCCGCTGCTGCGTCCCGCGATCGTCATGGTTGTGATCATGCGGACCATGGTGGCGCTCACCGCGTTTGCGGCGATCTTCACGGTCACCGCCGGTGGTCCGGGTACCGCGACCGAAATTCTCAATCTGTACGCCTACCGCAAGTCCTTCACCGAACTTTCGATCGGTTACGGCTCGGCGCTCGCAGTCGCGTTGCTGATCGTCACGATCCTGATCTCCGGGATTCTGTTCGCGCTGCGGAGAGCGAAATGACCGCAACTCGCGTTCGCCTCTTTGTCGTCGTCGCAATCGCCGCGATCTTTCTGCTTGCCTGGGCATTTCCGATCATCTGGAGCATTTTGAATTCGCTCAAGACCGATCAAGACGTTCTGGCCTATCCGCCGAAGCTGATCTTCTCCCCGACACTGGACGCGTATCGCGATGTGCTGTTTGGCTCGGCGGCAATCCTGCCGAATCTGATCAGCAGCTTCATCATTTCCATCGGCACCACCATCCTGACAATGCTGATGGCGGTGCCTGCTGCATATGCGCTGGCGCGCCTGCGGTTTCGGGGCAAGAAATTCGCCGGCTTCTATGTGCTTGCCACGCAAATGTTGCCACCGGTCGGCATCATTATTCCCTATTTCCTGATCCTGCGCAGGATCGGCTGGATCGATAGCTACCAGGGAATCATCCTGATCTATCTATCCTTCTCCCTCCCCTTCGCGATCTGGCTCCTTGTCTCCTATTTCGAGGATATTCCCTTCGAGATGGAAGAAGCCGCTTATCTCGACGGCGCGAGCCGGATGCGAACGTTGTGGCGTGTGATCATCCCTCAAGTACGCGGCGGCATCGCTGTGACGATCGTGTTCGTGTTCCTCAATGCGTGGAACGAATTTCTGTTCGCGGTCGTGCTAAGCGGCAATACAGTGCGACCTGTCACAGTCGCGATGTTCAACTTTGTCTCGGTCGAACAAACCCTGTGGGCCAAATTGGCTGCCGTATCGGTTTTGGCGATGCTGCCAGTGGTCGTGCTCGGCATCGTCGCCCAGAAGAATATCGTCAAGGGGCTTACGGTGGGAGCCGTCAAAGGCGGAGGACGCCGATGAACGGCCGAGGCCAGGTGCGTTTCGAAGACATCATCAAAATGCATGGCGAGTTCGCGGCATTGAAAGGTGTGACGTTCGATATTGAGCCCGGCGAGTTCTTTGCTTTACTGGGGCCCTCAGGCTCCGGCAAAAGTACCACCTTGCGAATCCTCGCTGGCCTGGACGCTCCGACTTCGGGTCGGGTCTACATCGATGGGCGCGACATAACCGCCACCGATGCGCGCGACCGCGACATCGCCATGGTGTTTCAGAGCTACGCGCTTTACCCCCACATGACGGTCTATCAAAACATCGCCTTTCCTCTCGAAATGGCGAATCTATCGAAAGCTGAGATCGGCCCCGCGGTGAAGGACGCCGCGCGGAAGGTTGCGATCGATCATCTGCTTGACCGCAAACCGGGCCAACTGTCCGGCGGTCAACAGCAACGCTGCGCGCTCGCCCGTGCGATCGTGCGCAAGGCATGTCTTTTTCTGCTCGATGAGCCGCTCTCTAACCTGGACGCCAAATTACGGCTGGAAACACGCACCGAGCTGAAAAGACTGCAGCGCTCGCTCGGCGTGACCGCCGTTTACGTCACGCACGATCAAGAAGAAGCCATGACGCTGGCCGACCGCATGGCGATTTTCATGGCGGGCGAGATCCAGCAGATCGGTCGGCCTGCCGACGTGTTCGCGAAGCCAAACTCACTTGACGTGGCCGCCTTTATCGGCAGTCCGCCGATGAACCTGATCCCCGCCCGCTACAAGGATGGCGGCGTTGAAATCGCAGGTCATCGACTCGAGACGGCGCTGAGAAATGGCGGTGAGCGCGACGTCGTTGTCGGTATCCGCCCCGGTGCCGTCCGGATCGGCGCGAAAGGAATTCCCGCGATCGTCGAACTGATCGAGGATCTCGGCGACACCGCGATTCTCGATCTGAATTGCGCCGGCACGCTCATTCGCGCGCGCGTGAGCGACGGCGACGTCCCGCGCGAGGGGGCTGCGTTGTCAATCCTCGCCCGACCCAACGATATTCACCTGTTCGACAAAACCACCCGCAGACGTCTGTGATGACCGCACCTGAAAGTTTGCACTACCGAAAGAGCACGACCGAAAACATGACCAGCCCCCAAGAGCCGGCGGGGACTAATTCCACGCCACTACATATTCGAGTTCGCGAGACCATTCGCCGCCAGGTCAAGGCGGGTGAACTGATCGACAACACCGGGCGACTGATGACGGAGGCAGAACTCGGCAAGCATTTCGGCGTCAGCCGAATTACGATTCGAAACGCCATCAAACCGCTGGTCGATGAAGGCATGTTCGAACGCGAGCGCGGCCGCGGCACGTTCTTGCGAACCAATCAGCCCGAAAACTGGGTCGGCCGCCTGATGGGTTTCTCTGAGACCATCAAGGATGCTGGCTACCGCCCCGGCGCAAAGATTTTGCTGCAGGGTATGACCAACAAGCATGACGCCGAAGTGCGAAAGCAATTGCGTGAGCGCGCCATCTGGCAATTGAAGCGGGTCCGCCTGGCGGACGACATTCCGATCGCGATCGAACACGCTTTTTATCCACCGGACATTGGCCTCGAACTCGAGAAGCGCGATCTGACCTCGATCGTGATGTATCGTGTGTTTGAAGCCGAGATTGGGTTCGACATCAAGGAAGCGACCCAGACCATCAGCGCCTCGCTCGCGGACGCTACCACCGCCAAGCTCTTAGGCGTCAAAGCCGGCAGTCCACTGCTCTCAATCGAGCGACTCACCGTCAACACGGACGGACGACCGCTGGAACTGCTGCGCTCGGTTTATCTGCCGAACTATTTTCGCCTCAGCATCAATCTGACGAGGCGGCATCCGTAAATGCCTTGCGAGGCGATTGAGCTCCAAGAAGGACGAAAGACATGCCGAATGGCGGTAGAGCATCTGACAGCCCCAACATCCTCATCATCCTCAATGATGACATGGGATTTTCCGATATCGGCTGCTACGGCGGGGAAATCGAGACGCCTAACCTGGATCGCCTGGCGGCCAACGGACTGCGATACTCGCAATTTTACAACACCGCTCGCTGCAGCCCGTCGCGCGCCTCACTGCTGACCGGACTGCATCCGCACCAGACCGGCATCGGCATCCTCACCTACAGCAACGGGCCCGAAGGATACGCCGGCAATTTGAACAAGAGCTGCGTGACGCTCGCTGAAGTGCTCAAGCAGAAGCAGTACAAGACTTATCTCAGCGGCAAGTGGCACATCTCCTCCAGCCTGACCGAGCCGACCGACGCCTGGCCGCTGCAGCGCGGCTTCGATTACTTCTTTGGCACCATCATCGGCGCGGGCAGCTTTTACAACCCCAACACGTTGACCCGCGGCAACCACAACATCGAACACGAGGCAGAAACAAATCCCTCGTTCTTTTATACGGATGCGATCAGTGATCAGGCGGTCGCCTATATTCGTCAGCACAAACGGGCGCATCCAGAGACACCGTTTTTTCAGTATGTCGCCTATACCGCTCCGCATTGGCCGCTGCACGCACATGAAGAGGACATCGCCAAATACAAGGGGAGATTCGACGCAGGCTGGGACAGGCTGCGCGAGCAAAGACTGCAGCGACTGGTCGATGACGGGATTATCCATCCGAACTGGCAGTTAACGGATCGAGACCCGACCCAGCCGCCGTGGACGGAGGCCGAGAATCGCGAATGGACGCTGCGCTGCATGGAGGTCTACGCCGCCCAGATCGACCGCATGGACCAGGGAATTGGGCGCATCACCGCGGCGCTGGAGGAAACCGGCCAGTTTGAAAACACGCTGATCATTTTCCTGTCGGATAACGGCGCCTGCGCAGAGGATATCCCTGAAGGCGTCACCGCGCGCGAGCTTGTCGATCAGCTGATGATCGCCAAGGCCACGACACGCAGAGGCGAGCCGGTCCACTTCGGCAACAATCCTTCCATCCTGCCCGGGGGCGAGGACACGTATCAAAGCTACGGCACCGCATGGGCGAACCTGTCGAATACGCCATTCCGACTCTACAAACATTGGGTACATGAGGGCGGCATCGCCACGCCTTTCATTGTGCATTGGCCGCGTGGCATCAAGGAAAAGGGCGGCTTGCGGCATAATCCGAGCCAGCTCCCGGATATCATGGCCACCATCGTCGACGTGACAGGCGCGAAATATCCGACGTTTTATGACGGCCACCCCATCCTGCCCTGCGAAGGCGAAAGCCTGGTGCCGTCATTTGCATCGGCTTACACCGGTCGCAGCCCGCTGTTCTGGGAGCACGAAGGCAATGCCGCCGTGCGCATCGGGAAGTGGAAGCTGGTGCGTAAATATCCCGGTCCGTGGGAACTTTACGACATGGAAGCCGATCGGACGGAGATGCATGACCTGGCCGCGCAAAATCCGGAACGCGTTCGTGCCATGAGCGAGCAGTACCATCTCTGGGCCAAGCGCTGCGGCGTCATTCCGCGCGAGAAAATTCTCGAGCTGATGAAGGCCGAAGGCGGCGCCGCGTTTTGGGAAGAAGAAAAGCAGACCTAGTGCAGAAATAGTGGGGACGAACCCATGACGCGCCAATGCTGAGCGCCGAATCAAAATGACCGACAGAAATCCCCGCTGCTGCGCGAATGGCCGCGCTGGCAATCTCAAAGCGGAAACGGCGGACTGTTGCGAGGCGCTCGGGCAGATCGTGCCAAGCGCGACGTCCATCGCCCGCCGCTGGAGCTCCTCGATCGGCGGTTCTTTCATGATGGGATCGGATGATCAGCGCTTTCCAGAAGATGGCGAGGGTCCGGTGCGTCCGGTGACGGTCACCACCTTCGCGATTGCGTGCCACGCCGTCAGCAATTTGCAGTTCGGCGATTTCGTGCGCGCCACAGGCTTTGTCACCGACGCCGAACGTTATGGCTGGAGCTTCGTCTTCGCGGGGTTCCTGTCGGAAGAAAACAAACGTGCGATCGGCAGCCGGGTATCCGAAACGCCATGGTGGATTCCGGTGCCGCATGCCTATTGGGCCCAGCCGGAAGGCCCGCCGAGCACAATTCTGGATCGCCTCGATCACCCGGTCGTGCATGTCACCTGGAACGACGCAAAGGCCTATTGCCGCTGGTCGGGTACGAGATTGCCGACGGAAGCCGAATGGGAGATGGCCGCTCGCGGCGGTTTGGAACAGGCAATCTATCCGTGGGGCGACCAACTGATGCCGATGGGCGAACATCGCTGCAACATCTGGCAAGGCAACTTTCCCGATCGCAACACGGCCGAGGACGGCTATGCAGGCACCGCGCCGGTCCATGCTTTCAAGGCGAATGGATATGGCTTGCACAACGTGGCAGGGAATGTCTGGGAATGGTGCGAGGACTATTTCTCGCCTGACTATCACCGCATCACCGGAGCTTGCGATCCCGTGCAGCGCGAGCCTTCCGCAAATCGATCGCTGCGCGGCGGATCGTTTCTATGTCACGAATCCTATTGCAACCGCTACCGAGTGGCAGCGCGCAGTTCTAATACGCCCGACAGCTCCACGAGCAATATAGGATTTCGGGTGGTCCGGCTGGACGTGAAGGGTTGAAGGCACAATGACATACTTCGCCCCGGTCGATACCGCCAAGAAGCCCCCCGCGTACTATCTATTGCCCGCGGCGCTGCGCAATTTCGTCCGCCACCGCGAGACCGGCGTCGTGTCGGTTGGCATTGTGATCGGGCTGCTGAGCGGGCTGCTGGTCGCGATTATCTCAAAGCTGAGCCAGGCCACCCATGCGCTGCTGTTCGATATTCCCAGTGATGCACATCTGAGCGCGACCGGCGTTATCTCCTGGCAGCGGACGCTGTTGATCCCTGTAATCGGCGGCCTTGTGCTCGCCGCCATCGGATATTTGTTCGCCGGCAAGCTGAAGGGACAACTCGCCGACGCAATCGAGGCCAATGCACTCTATGGCGGGCGCGTCTCGATGCGAGGCAGCCTGCTGATCTCTATCCAGACTTTGCTTTCAAATGGCTTCGGCGGATCGGTCGGGCTGGAGGCCGGCTACACGCAAATCTGCGCGGCATTCAGTTCTCATGTGGGCAAGCGGCTCGCGGCGCGCCGCAGCGACATGCGGTTACTGGTGGCTTGCGGCGCGGCCGGCGCCATCAGCGCGGCCTTTTCCGCTCCCCTGGCGGGAGCCTTTTTTGCCTTCGAAGTTGTCCTCGGCGCCTATACTTCGGCTGGCTTGGTGCCGGTCATCGCCAGTTCGGTCGCCTCTTGGCTAGTCGCGCGACAACTGACCCAGCAGGCCTTTTTGATGGTGCCGGGATTTCCATCACCGGTCTCGGTCGAGATGATTGGTCAGACCGTGTTGATCGGTGTGATCTGCGCCTTTGCAAGTATTATCCTTATGCTGGCTGTCGCATTCTCCGAACGCTGCTTTGCGCGACTGTCTTTTTTCGGTGGCTTCCTGCGGCCCATCCTCGGCGGCGCGCTGCTCGGCGCGCTCGCTCTGCTGACTCCCACTGTGCTGGGAGCGGGACATGGCGCGATGCAAATTCTGCTGGTGAGCAATCCGACCTGGCTGTTGCTCACGACGACAATCGTGCTGAAGATGCTGGCGTCAGCGATTTCACTGGGATCAGGTTTCCGCGGCGGCTTGTTCTTTGCCTCGCTTATGCTGGGCGCACTGGTCGGCCAGCTCTACAGCGTCGTGCTGAGCTCGCCGTTTCCGAATCTCACCCTGCAGCCGGGAACCGCGGCGATCGCGGCACTCGCCGCACTCGGCACCGGCGTGATCGGAGCGCCGTTTAGCATGATCTGCCTGGCGCTTGAGATCACGGGCGATTTCTCCGTGACGGTCGGCGCCGTCGTTGCTTCTTCCGTGAGTGCTCTGCTGGTGCGCGAACTCTTCGGCTATAGCTTCGCGACCTGGCGTTTCCATCTGCGCGGCGAAGTCATTCGCGGTCCGCAGGATGTCGGCTGGATCCAGCAATTGAGCGCGACGTCACTGATGCGCTCAGATTTCGATAGTGCGCCAGACACCATGCCGATCCTGGAAGCGCAAAAGTTGTTCTCACCCGCTCAAGTCAGGCAGATCGTCCTGCGGAGCGCTAGTGGAGCCTACTCAGGTCTCGTCTCCTCGGCCGACCTACATTCGATCGCGACCCAGGACGACCTGCCGCTCTCGACTCTGGCGCAACACCGGGACGAATTTCTGCTTCCCGATGCTACCATTCGCGAAATCATGACGGCTTTCGAGCGGAGCGAGGCCGACGTTCTAGCCGTTGTTGATCGCGCCGATCACGCGGCAGCGATCGGAACCGTCAGCGAGGCGCATGTGCTGCGCACCTATGGCGAAGAGCTCGAACGGCGCAATCAGGAACTCTTCTTCCGATAAGACCGCCTGCTCATTCCCGTAAGACCGCGTGCTCACGGTCGCAAATCCATGTCGATCCGGATGAAATCTCCACGATAGGTTACCTCGCCGAGATAGATCACAGTCCGGTCCGCCGTCGTGAAAACCCGCCTCACTTCAGCTACGGGTGAATTCAGGGGGACCTGCAGCAGCCTTGCCACTTCAAGATCGGCGGTGCCGATCGTCAGCGTCTGCCGCGCGCTGCTGATCGGAGGATCACGCATGTCTTTTAGGATTGGGATAACCGTCTCCTTGCGAAAGCGCTTCGGGTGTTTGCGAAATATTTTTTCATCCAGATATATGGAAATCACGCAATACGGCCGCTTGTTGCGCGAGTGCACGCGGCGCATAAATACGTAGTGCGCGGCCGGCTTGCCGTCCTCGGGAAGCAGTGGCGCGTCAGTTCGGCTTTCCCTGATATTGATGATTTCCGGTGACGTATCGCGGTACACCTCGGCAAGGTCCGACAGCGTGGTCTCGACCTTGAGCCATCGATCCTCCGTCAATGTCCCCGTGATAAAGGTACCGCGGCCCTGCTGGGCTTCGATGATGCCATCGCGCACCAGCAGATCGACGGCCTGCCGGATCGTGACTCGAGAGACGCCGAATTCATCGGCGAGCACCTCGTTTGCAGGCAGCCGCAAACCCTGGGCCCAAATTCCGCGCGCGATCCGCCGACGAAAAATATCGGCGATTTGAGCATATTTCGGAACGTGGCTGTCGGAAATCAGATGCATTTTGGATTCTCAAATTCAGCGTGATAGTCCGGCCGGACCAAGTCTATGACGTGAGGAGCGCGGCGCCCTTCTCCCCGATCATCAGGCTGCTCGCATTGGTATTGGCGGACGTGATCTGCGGCATCACCGAAGCATCGATCACACGCAGCTTTTCGACACCGCGTACGCGAAGCTGCGGATCGAGAACTGATTTCTCATCGCTTCCCATGCGGCAGGTGCCTACGCAATGAAACACCGTGCCGCCGGTGGTGCGCGCGAAATCCCACAAACCGGCACGGCCGCCGGTGGCCTCACCCGGAACCATCTCGACGTCCCAGAGATCTCTGAATGATTTCTGCCGGTAGATCTCGCGCAACATCTGCAGTCCTGCGACGATGGTCTTGCGATCGATTTCCTGGGCAAAATAATTCGGCTCGATGCGGGGTTGATCGAACGGATCGGTCGAACGGATCGCCAGCAACCCACGCGACTCCGCGTGACACTGCCAGACCGATGCGGTGAAGCCCGAATAGCTGTGCAGCGGATCGCCCGGCTTATCCACCGACAGCGGCATCACATTGAACTGCACGTCGGGTCGCCCATCGACCGCATATTCGGTGCAAGCCGCGCCACCGACTTGGCCCGCACCCGCGCTCAAGGGGCCGCTGCCCGCAACAAGCCATTGCAAACCCATTTTCGTCAATCCATGGGGGCTGCGCACCTGATCGTTGAGCGAAATCCGTTGCTTCAGCCGAACGATCATGCGCGCCTGATAGTGATCCTGCAGATTGCGGCCGACATCCGGCGCGTCGACGACGACGGGAATGCCGAGCCCGCGCAGCAGATCAGCCGGGCCGATGCCGGAAAGTTGCAGCAGTTGCGGTGACTGCAGCGCGCCCGCCGACAACACAACCTCGCGGTCGGCTGCCGCATTGCAGGTCCGGCCATCTTTGATCCATTCCACACCGGCGGCGATGCTGCCGTTGAAGATCAGTTTGCTCACCTGCGCCCCGGTGATGATCGTGAGATTCTGGCGGTGGGCGATCGGTCGCAGGAAAGCCGAGGACGCGCTGGTGCGCCAGCGCCGTCCAATTCCGAGCTGATAACTGCCGACACCCAGCGTGGTGGCAGCGTTGAAATCGGGATTGCGAGGAAGTCCGAACTCCACGCCCGCATCTATCCAGGCCGCGGAGGCCGGATTACCGGTTCGCAGGTCGGAGACTTCGAATTCGCCGAGGCCGCCGTGATATTGGCTCTCGCCGCCCTGGTAGCGTTCGTAGCGCCTGAAGTACGGCAGCAGCTCGCGATAACTCCAGCCTTTGGCGCCGAGCCGTTCCCAGTCATCGAAATCCTCGTGCTGCCCGCGGATGAATATCAGGCCGTTGATCGAGGATGATCCGCCGAGCACGCGGCCGCGCGGCCACACGATCGGGCGGCGGCCGGTGGTCTCGCTCGGCTCGGTTATGAACAGGCGCGAGAACCGTTCGTTGTAGATGGTGCGGTAGTAACCCACCGGAAGCTTGAGCCAGAAATTGCGGTCCGATCCGCCGGCCTCCAGCAACAGCACGCGACACGACGGATCCGCCGAAAGGCGGTTTGCGACAACGCAGCCGGCAGACCCCGCGCCGACGATGATGTAGTCGTATCCTCGTGCAGACATGCAAAGGTTCCCGCCAGATCAAGCCGTCCGGTAGCGTTCAATCGACGACAAATCGGGTTCGATTCCGATTCCCGGATCGTCACTCAGGGTGACTATTCCATCCCTGACGTCGACGACCGAACCGCTTAAGCGATCGCGCAAAGGATTGTCGTTGGAATCGATTTCCAGCAAACCCTCGCCCCCTACCCCGGCCAGCAGATGCGCCGACGCGAGAAGCCCAAGCCCACCGCCGAGATAATGCGGGCAAAATATCTTGGCGGATTTCAAGACATCTTTTGCGATCCCTGAGCAGACGCTGAGCCCACCCCACTTCGCTATGTCGGGCTGCACGACGCGAAGCACGTCGTCGCCAAGCACCTGCTGGAAGCCCGCTTTGCTCGAGATATTTTCTCCCGCCGCCAGCGGCACGTCGGTGCCTTTGCGCAATCGTTGCCATTGCTGCCACGGCTCGTCGGCCCGGATCGGCTCTTCGAGCCATGCGAGACCAAACTCGCAAAGATGGGGTACGACGTCCACCGCCTGTTGCGTCGACCAGGCTTGATTGGCATCGGCTGCGAGCATGCCATCGCCGACGAGCTGGCGAAGCGAGGCGAGGTTGGCGCGGTCTGTAGCGAGATCGAAACCGATTTTTATTTTCAGCGCACGATGTCCCCTGCTCAGCGCCACCTCCGCCATCTGCCGCGACCCGGTTGGATTGATGCCGCTGGCATAGACCCTGATTTGATTGCGACTACCGCCGAGCAGTTTCCACAGCGCGGTCTTGCGGCGACGTGCATAGAGATCCCACATCGCCAGATCGATACCCGCGATCGCCTGCGCGAAGGGGCCGGGTTCGCCTGACTGGAGCGCGAGCACGGATGTGCCTTGCGTCAGCGCCTCGAATAGATCCGAAGGCTCGCTCGCGACAAATCCTGTTATCGCTGGCGCCAGCACCTCGTTCACGAGACCTGCGCGGTGTTCCGCTCCGTTCGATGGAAAATTCGCCCAGGCTTCGCCCCACCCGGTATAACCGTCTTCATCGTCGACGCGAACGAACACTGCCGGTCGGCTCAGCATTCGGCCGAACGAGGTGACGACCGGCGTCGTGAGCGGATAGCGATAGCAGAGGGCCTGCACGCTGCGGATAGCAAATGTCGGCGATGTCATTTTCGCGATCCGGATGCAGGACTATGTAGCGGTTTGCCCGCCCTTGTATGGTCATCCTACTTATAATATGAGTTCATGACGATCAATCGCAATTACTGGCGGATCGAATGCAATGAATGGAAGTGTCGCGAGGCGCTTTTTGCTTGGGCTCGCGCCGTGGGCGGGCGCCGTGCTGCTCTGGTATGGCGTGCGCTGGAGCGGCTTCGTAAATCCTTCCTTGATTCCAGCCCCGCATCGGGTCGCAGCCAAATTTGTCGAACTGCTGCTGCATGAGGGCTTGCTGTTCGATGTCTATGCTTCGACAAGGCGAGTATTCCTCGGCGTCGTGCTCGGCATCCTTGTCGCCGTTCCCGTCGGCTTTCTCTTGGGCTGGTACCGGTCGGCACGCACATTTGCCGATCCGATGATCAATTTCTTCCGGGCGCTGCCTCCGATCGCGCTCATCCCGCTGGTGATCGTCTATTTCGGCGTTGATGAAGCCGCCAAGCTGGTCATCCTGTTCTATGCATCATTTTTCGCTGGCGTGATTGTCATGTACGAGGGCGTATCGCAGATCACGCCGCTGTACATCCGCGTCGCGCAGACGCTCGGCGCCGGTGAATTCGAAATTTTCCGGAAAGTCATCATCCCGCTCACGGTTCCGCACATCCTCACGGCGCTGCGCGTCGCGCTGGGTGTTGCGTGGGCAACTCTGGTTGCGTCCGAGTTGATTGCGGCGCAGCGCGGCCTCGGCGCGCTGATCCAGAATGCCTCGACATATTTCCTGCTCGACGTCATTTATGTCGGCATCATCTGCATCGGTTGCGTGGCCCTGATCATGGACATGATCTTGCGCCGGATCAGCGCCCGGCTTTTGGTGTGGCAGGAAAGAGCCGTTGGATGAACATAGCCAACAGCATCCATCGGGCGCAGTTCGATCGCGTGTCGCTTGAGTTCAACACGCCGAAGGGCAGGCTCAGGGTGGTGGAGGATGTCAGCTACGAGATCAACGATGGCGACTTCATCGCCGTGATCGGTCCATCCGGCTGCGGCAAGACTACGATGATGAGCATGCTTGCCGGATTCCAGAAACCTACCACGGGCAAGGTGTTGTTCGACGGGCAACCGGTTAAAGGGCCCGGGCCCGAACGCGGCGTCATCTTCCAGGAATATGGCGTGTTTCCCTGGCTGACGGTCAAGGAGAACATCGCCTTCGGCCTCAAGCTGAAAGCCAATCATGTTCCGCTCGCCGAGCGAGATCAGATTTGCGAACACTATCTGCTATTGATGGGTTTGGCCGATTTCGCCAACTCGTACCCGAAACATCTGTCCGGCGGGATGCGGCAACGCCTTGCCATCGCCCGAGCCTACGCGGTGAAGCCGCAGTTTCTCCTGATGGATGAGCCATTCGGTGCGCTGGATGCTCAGACGCGGGCGAACATGCAAAATCTCCTGCTCAAGGTGCTCGCCGCCGAGGGCAAGACGGTCATGCTCATCACCCACTCGGTGGAGGAAGCCATCTATCTTTCCTCGCGCATCGTCGTGGTGACGGCGCGTCCCGCCCGGATCAAGGAGATCATTGATGTGCCCTTTCGCTATCCGCGCGATGAGACGCTTCAGGAGCGGCCGGAGTTCGGAGAGCTTCGAAGTCACATCAGGGAGCTTGTGATGAGCGAATACCGCGCGCAGCAGGCGCAGCTGCGACCCGCCTCATTTTCGGAATAATCACAGAAACAGAAGGGAGAAAACGCCATGGATCGAAGACAATTTCTGACCACGACCACAGGCCTCGCGCTTAGCGGGATCGCTGTTTCCGCACCGGCCATTGCGCAGGCCAAAACCAAGGTTCGGGTTGGCTATCTGCACACGGTCGCGGTTGACGGACAGATCTGGACCGGGATGGACAGAGGCACGTTCGCAAAGCAAGGGCTCGACCTTGAATTGCGGCAGTTCAACACCGGCCTTGAGATCTTCCAGGCGTTGATCGGCGGCAGCCTGGACGTGCTGGCGACGGGTGCCGTGCTATCGAACTTCCCGGCGCGCGGACAAGGCAAGGCATTCCTGATCAACGACATCGAAGTCGCGACCGCGCAACTCTGGGTGCGCTCAGAACAAGGCATCAAATCGTTCGCGGATTTGAAGGGCAAGCGCATCGCCACCACCACCGGAACTACCGCCCACGTGTTCCTCGACAAGGCGCTACGCGCCAACAAGATCGATCCAAAGGAAGTTGAACTTGTAAACCAGGCAATGCCGGCCGCGGTCACGGCCTTCATCTCCGGCGCCGTCCCGGCGGTGGCACTCTGGGTCCCATTCAACGTCACTGTGCGGGACAAGGTACCGGGCGCGGTCAAGCTTGCCGATGCGTCGGCGTATTACCCGCAGGCTGCGATCATCGGCGGGTGGGCCGCTGCCAACGACTATTACGAGCCGAACAAGGAGACGCTGGCGAAACTCATCAAGGGCTGGGCGGAGGCGAATGATTACATTGTCGCTAACAGCAAGGAAGCGATGGAAGCGTTGCAGAAGAACCACTACAGTCAGACACCGATGGCCGACATCAACGAGTCCTTTCAGGCGCAGAAAATGTTCACGTCGCGCGACTGGAAGCGTCTCTATTCGGACGGGACCGTCACAAAATGGCTGGACCAGTCGACCGACTTCTTCATGGCGAACGCGGGCATCAAGGATTTCACCCCAGCCGGCAAGTATTTCGATCCGAGCCTGTACCTGAAGACCATCGCGTAGCTCGATCTCAGAGACGATTGCCTGGCTTGCCGGCGCGCGAACGGGAACTGACAATCTCCGTTCGCGTTCTCTAGGGCCTTAAAGAAGATCGGCGGGCTGCGGCTGCACTGGGCGAGCCGTGTCGCATGCGCAGGCGTGAGCGATGTTGGCTTCGTCAAACGGAGTTCCCATGCAAACGCAGATCGACCAGCTCGGATATGCGATTCTAATCGGCGGACAACGAGCGTAGATTTGGGTGCCTCGCCACGGCGAGACCGCGCAACAAAACGAAAAGATTGATAGGGAGAAGAACGTGCAACGACGAATTCCTGTTTCCCACCTCGCAGCCATTCCGCTTGTAGCCTCGCTTGCCCTGTGTTTTGTCGCTTCTGCTCAAGCGCAGTCGGGCGATCCAATCAAAATCGGCGTGATAGCTGAGGTGCAGTCGATCGCCGGCGCCGCAACTCCCGGCGGCGCACAGATCGCGGCTGACGAGATCAACGCAAAGGGCGGAGTCCTCGGCCGCAAGATCGAGATCGTCTCCTATGATAACAAGAGCTCGTCGGCGGATTCCGTGCGCGCTTTCCAGCGCGCAGTCAGCGAGGACAAGGTGTCGGCGGTGATCGCCAGCTATATCAGCGAGGTGGTGCTCGCTCTTGAACCGTGGGCCGCGCGGTTAAAAATTCCGTTGATCACACCGGGCGCGGCTTCCAACGAGATCACCAAGGCGATCCACAACGACTACGAGAAGAACAAGTACACGTTTCATGGTTATCTGACTTCGGCTGCGCAGGCACAGCTCGTCTGTGATGCCGCAAAGGAACTGCTGGTTGACCAGCTCAAGCTCAAGACGGTCGCGATCATGAGCGAGGATGCGGCCTGGACCAAACCGCTCGACATCGGTTACGAAGCCTGCCTGCCGAAAGCGGGATTGAAGGTCGTCGAGCATGTACGCTTCTCGCCCGACACCACCGATTTCACGCCAATTTTCAACAATATCGAAAGCAAAAAGCCGGACGTGATCGTTACCGGCATTTCCCATGTCGGCGTGCAGCCGACGGTGCAATGGAAGAACCAGCAGGTACCGATTCCGATGTTCGGAATCAGCGCGCAGGCACTGAGCCCAACATTCTGGAACGACACCAATGGCGCGGCCGATGGCGTTCCTTCCCTCGCGGTCGCAACGCCCGACGTGGCCGTCACCTCAAAGACCAAACCGTTCGCGCAGGCGTTCAAGGCAAAATTTGGAACGCCGCCGGCCTATACCGGGTATACCGCTTACGATGATGTCTACATCATCGCCCAGGCGATCCAACGCGCTGGCTCAACCGATCCCGACAAGATGGTCGCCGAGCTCGAAAAGACGAATTTTGAAGGCACCATTGGGCACATTCAGTTCTACGGGAAGCAGGATGAATTTACCCACGGCATCAAATCCGGCCCGGGAGCAGTGACCGGCCTCGTATTTCAGTGGCAGAACGGCAAGCAGATTACGGTTTGGCCGCAGGCCGTTGCCGAGGGAAAACTCAAGTTCCCGGATTTCGTGAAAGTTTCGCAGTAAACACTGACGCGGCCGCCTCGTTCTCATCACCTCGTGGCCGGGCTTGTCCCGGCCATCCACGTGTTTTCTCTTCATGGATGATGCCGCAGGCAGATTCCTTATGGCATGAAGGCGACTTAGTGTTCCCCCTATGTTGCGCCGTTGACTGACACGGCTTGATCGCTAGCATAAGGTGCTGCCGTTGAGGAGCGCTCGAGATGACGCAAACCAGCACCGTAGCGACCGAGCAGATCACCAAGCCCGCCAAGACTTCGATCACGCTCAAAATCAACGGGCGGCAGACGCAACTGAACGTGGCGGCGTGGACGACATTGCTCGACGCGCTTCGCGATCACCTCGATCTCACCGGCACGAAAAAAGGCTGCGATCACGGCCAGTGCGGCGCCTGCACGGTGCTGGTCGATGGACGACGTATCGTTTCCTGTCTCACGCTTGCGGTGATGAAGGACGGCGCTAACGTCACAACGATCGAAGGGCTGGCAAACGACGGCGCGCTGCACCCGCTACAGCAGGCCTTCATCGACCACGATGCATTTCAGTGCGGCTATTGCACGCCGGGCCAGATCTGTTCGGCTGCCGGTTTGATCGCCGAAGGCAGGGCCAAGACCGTCGATGAAATTCGGGAACTGATGAGTGGCAATATTTGTCGCTGCGGAGCCTATCCCAACATCGTGGCGGCGATTCAGCAGGCAATGACCGCAATGGCTGGCAAGTCATGATCAACTTTCAATACTCGCGCGCCAGTGATGTCGCCGACGCGGTGCGAATGATCGCCGGCGATCCCGCCGCGAAATTCATTGCCGGCGGCACCAACCTGATCGATCTGATGAAAGAGGATGTCGAGCGGCCCACCCGGCTGATCGACATTTCACGGCTACCGCTGAGGAAAATCGAGGAAACAAGTGACGGCGGCGTGCGCATCGGCGCGCTTGTACCCAATTCCGACCTCGCCTGGCATCCGCTGATCGAGCAGCGCTATCCGCTATTGAAAAACGCCATCCTTGCCGGCGCCTCCCAGCAGCTCCGCAACATGGCATCCACCGGCGGCAATCTCCTGCAGCGCACGCGCTGCGCCTATTTCTATGACACCGCGACGCCGTGCAACAAGCGCCAGCCGGGCAGCGGTTGTTCAGCAATAGGCGGCGCCAACCGCACTCACGCAATTCTCGGGACCAGCGAGTCGTGCATCGCGACACATCCGTCCGACATGTGCGTGGCTCTTTCCGCACTGGATGCAAAAGTGCACGTGACGGGACCGTCAGGAGATCGCGTGTTGGCGTTCACCGATTTCCATCGGCTACCGGAATCGCGGCCGGAGATCGACAGCAATCTGCGCCCCAACGAAATCATCACTGCCATTGAGCTCCCGGCAAAGGGATTTTCGGCAAACTATTCGTACCTGAAAATCCGCGATCGCCTTTCCTATGCGTTTGCGCTAGTCTCGATCGCCGCAGCATTGGAGTTTGACGGCGAAACGATCAAGGAAGCGCGCGTTGCGCTTGGCGGAGTCGCGCACAAGCCCTGGCGTGATGCTGCAGCCGAAAACCTACTGCGCGGTCAGCCAGCAAACCAGGCGAGTTTCGCGCGTGCGGCGGATAGGCTGCTTCGCGACGCCAGGCCCCAGGAGCACAACGGTTTCAAGATTGAGCTGGCGCGGCGCGGCATCGTCCGCACCTTGACCCAGGCAGCGCAGGGGATTCCGCAGTCTCAATCCGACAAGAAGATCAGATGAGCAAGGTCGATCATCTAACTGTTTTTCCCGCAATTGCGCCGAGAGCGCGCGGAGCCGGCTGGAGTTTCGCAAATATTTCAACCCAGGCTGCCGCGGTCATCCTATCGAGACTTTGAGTGCACAAAGCATGACACCTTACATCGGCACCGCCACATCCCGCGTCGATGGCCCCGCCAAAGTTACCGGCAAAGCCAAATATGCCGGCGAGCTCAACGCAAGCGGTCTCGCTTACGGCAGTGTCGTCGAGTCCACGATTGCCAAAGGCCGCGTCCTGCGCATCGACACCAGCCAGGCGCTGCGGGTCGAAGGTGTCATCGATATTCTTACCCACGAGAACCGGCCCGGCATGGCCGATAACGATCAGGCCTGGAAGGATGAGGTTGCGCCGGAGCAAGGCTCGCCCTTCCGGCCGCTGTATGACGACCAGATCAAGTTCAGCGGTCAACCAATCGCGCTGGTGCTGGCGGAGGAATGGGAGATCGCGCGCTACGCGGCCTCGCTGGTGCGAGTCGAATACGAAAAGCAGGACTCTGTCACCGATCTTTACCAGCAGCGCGGCCAAGCGTTCATCGTGGAGAAGCCCGACAAGCCGCACGGGGATGCCGCCAAAGCTTTTGCGGCAGCAGAAGTACGTCGCGAAGTCGAATATTTTATCCCGACCGAGCATCACAACCCGATGGAGTTGTTCGCCTCCACCGTTGTGTGGGACGGAGGCGGCAAGCTCACGGTCTATGACAAGACCCAAGGCGTGCAGAACGTGCAGCGTTATCTGTGCAGCGTATTCGAGAAGAAGTCGGACGACCTCCGGGTTATTTCGCCGTATGTCGGCGGCGCGTTCGGCTCGGGGCTCCGTCCACAATATCAGGTAGTGCTGGCGGTGCTGGGAGCGCTGGCGCTGCAACGCTCAGTGCGCCTCGTTCTGACGCGCCGGCAGATGTATGGTCTTGGCCACCGGCCAGCCACGATTGAGCGGCTTGCCCTCGGAGCCAAGGCAGATGGAACACTTGATTCCATCACTCACGAGGCAATTGGCGTCACCTCGCAATTTGAAGACTTTGCGCGCAACGATACCGGTTGGGCGGCACTGCTCTACAAGTCTTCAAATGCGAAATACGTGCATCGGGTGGCGAGGCTCGACGTTCCGACCTCCTGCGACATGCGCGCGCCAGGGGCGGCGACCGGGGTCTATGCCCTCGAGTGTGCGATGGACGAGCTGGCTGTCGCTCTCAAACTCGATCCCATGGAGCTAAGGCTGCGCTGCTATTCGGATCGCGATCAAAACCAGGACGTCCCCTACAGCAGCAAGCAACTTCGCGCATGCTACCGTCAGGGCGCGGAAGCGTTTGGCTGGAACAACCGCCGGCCGGAGCCGCGCTCGATGCGCGACGGCAGCGAACTGGTTGGTTGGGGCATGGCGACCGGCGTGTGGGAAGCCTTGCAAATGCCGACGGCCGCCCGCATCGTTCTGACCGCTAACGGGCACGCCGAAGTAGCGTGCGCGGCTTCCGATATCGGCACCGGCACCTATACGATCCTGTCCCAGGTGGCGGCCGATACGCTCGGGCTGCCGATCGAGAATATCACCATGAAGCTCGGCGACTCGACGCTGCCGCAAGCGCCAGTGGAAGGCGGGTCGTGGACGGCGGCTTCGGCATCGCACGCGGTGGCGGCAACGGCTGAAGAGGTCCGCAAGGAACTGCTGGCCTTGGCGAAGACCATCAAGGGATCGCCGCTGGCAGACGCTACGCCCGAGGATGTGGTCCTTGCCGATGGCAAGATCGTCAGCAAACGAGATCAGAGCAGCGCTGTCTCGATCGCGGACGTGATGCGGAATGGCGCCATAGACCGAATTGAAAAAGAAAAGACCAATAGCTTTGCGGAAGACAATTCGCATGCGCGCAACACACATTCGGCAGTGTTTGCCGAGGTGAAAGTGGATGAACAGCTCGGCGTCGTCCGTGTCACCCGGGTAGTCAGCGCCGTCGCCGCAGGTCGAATACTCAACACCAAGACCGCTCACAGCCAGATCATGGGCGGCGTGGTCTGGGGCATCGGCATGGCGCTTCACGAGCAGACCATCTACGACCACCGCTTCGGCCGCATCATGAACGCCAATATCGCCGAGTACCATGTGCCGGTTAACGCCGATGTGTACGATATCAACGTGATCTTCGTCGATGAGCAGGACGAAATCGTCAACCCGATGGGGATCAAAGGGTTGGGCGAGATCGGGATCGTCGGCGTGGCAGCGGCGATTGGCAACGCGGTCTATCACGCCACCGGAAAGCGCGTGCGCGATCTTCCGATCACGTTGGACAAGCTGCTAAGTTAGAGCAGCCTCAGGCCACGCGTTCCAATCGATTGGGTTACGGGAAATGCGCTGAACTCGCTCAATCCGTCGCCGCGCTGGAATCGCGCATCTTTTGCGCATAGACATTGATGATGAGCGCGATCAGCAGAATGAGGCCGCGGATCAGGATCTTCAGGAAACTATCGATATTGACGTGGTCGAGTCCGTTGTTGAGGATGCCGAGCACCAATAGCCCGATAATGGTGTTGCCGATGCCTCCTCGCCCGCCGAACAGGCTGGTGCCGCCGACCACAACAGCCGCGATGGCGTCCAGCAAGAATGTGTCGAATTGGTTTTGCTGGGCGCTGCCGAAGTAAGCGACGCCCAGCATGCCGGAAAAACCGCTGAGCATCGCCGAGATCACCAGCACCGCGCCGACGATGAACTTCACGTTGACCCCCGAATATTCGGCGGCGTCGCGGTTACCGCCGGTCATATACACATAGCGGCCAAACCGCGTGTAGGTGAGAACGAGGTGCGCAATCAGCAGCACCAGCACGGCGACGACGATCAGCCAGCGCACGCCAAAATATTTACCGGAGCCGAGTACCTGGATAATGGCGGGAAACTTATAGGCGATCTGTCCACGCACCAGCATCGCCGAAATCCCGGCAGCGATCTGCATCATGGCGAGCGTCATGATGAAGGATGGAATGCCGATCCGCGTGACGCCGAAAGCCGTGACCAGGCCGAGCAAGCCGCATGCCGCCAGTGCCAGGATCACCGCAACGGGGCCGGGCATCGGCAAGTTCTGAATGTTGGCGTAGTCCGGCTGCAGCGTGAAAAATGCCATCACGATACCGATGGCATTGGCGACGGCAGCAACCGACAGATCGATCTCGCCGGTGAGAATGACGAACGTAAGTCCGACCGCAATGATCGAAGTCAGTGACACCTGGGCCAGGATATTGGCAAAGTTGTCGAGCGTCATGAATGACGGGCTGGCCACCGAAAAAAACACAAACAGCGCGATCAGCGTGATCAACGGCGCGATATTGCGCAACTGGTTGCGCAGGAAATGCATCGGATCGAATGGCTTGCCGATGGGCTTCGCAGCGTCAGTCATATCAGCTTCTCTTCTCCATACCGCATCGGTTCACCAAGCAGCGGCTCGGCGGACCTTACTTTTTATCCTCTATCCTTGTTCCTCACGCGGCTGCCAGCAGATCCGCCTTGTCCACCTGTCCCTCCTCGAATGTCTTCACAACGCGGCCACGTTTCATGACGACGACGCGATCGGCGAGCGTCAGGATGGTTTCGGGCTCAGTCGACAGCACGATCACGGCGACTCCTTGGTCGCGCAGCGCCCGAACGATCCTTATCACGTCTTCTTTTGCGCCGACGTCGATGCCGCGCGTCGGCTCGGACAGGATGAGCACCTTAGGCATATGGGTTAGCCATTTCGCCAGCGCGACCTTCTGCTGATTGCCGCCGGAAAGTTGCCCCACCCGCATTTCGGCGTTAGCTGGTCGAATCTGCAGATCGGCGATGTGCCTTTTGGCGATATCGCGTTCGGCCTGCGGCTTGAGCAAAAGCCGATGAATGCGCTGCAGGATCGAAATCGACATGTTCTTGTACATCGGCTCGGTGGGAAACAGCATCATGCGCCGGTTCTCCGGCACATAGGCGATACCCGCCTCACGCGCTGTCACGGTGGAGGTGAGCGGCAAAACATTACCCTGGAGCATGACCGTGCCGCTATCGAGCGGAAGCTTGCCGAACAGACAGCGCGCAAGCTCGATCTGACCACAACCCATGAAGCCATAGATGCCGAGGATCTCGCCGGCGCGCGCATCGAACGTCAAGTCTTTCAGCACACTCCCTTGGTTCAAATTCTGCGCGGCTAACACCACCGGCTTCGATCGGCTGCCCGTCAACTCGGCGCTCTCGCTGGCCGACAGTTCCTTGGCACCGCGGCCGATCATGTGCGAGATCAGTTGGTCCTTGCTCGTTGTCGCAGCATCGACTGTCGCCACCTTTCGCCCATTGCGGAAGATCGTAACATGGTCCGAAATGGCGAGCACGTCCTCGAGAAAGTGCGAGATAAAAATCAGACTGCGTCCTTCCTTGCGAAGCTGGCGCAGAATCCTGAACAGCCTGTCAACTTCCGGCGGCGACAGCGCGGACGTCGGCTCGTCGAGAATGATAATGCGGGCACCGGAAAACAGCACACGACTGAGTTCGACCAGTTGCTGAATTCCGACCGGAAGCGAACCCATCCGCACGCGCGGATCGATGTCGAGACCGAGACTGGCAATTTGCTTGCGCGCAGCTTTCGCCATGCCCGCCCAATCAATCACGCCGCGGCCGTTGGTCGGCTGCGTGCCGAGGAACACATTCTCCGCAACGCTCAGATCGGGAACGATGGACAGCTCCTGATGCACCATGCCGATGCCGACGGCGAGTGAGTCGTGCGGGTTTCGGAACCGCACCTCATGGCCATCCAGCATCATCTGTCCCTGGAAATCATGGTGCATGCCGGCGATGATCTTCATCATCGTCGACTTTCCTGCGCCGTTCTCGCCCACCAACCCATGAATCTCGCCGCGCGCGACTGCGAAATCCACATCGCGCAGGGCGGATACGCCGCCGAAGCTCTTGGAAACGTTTTTGAGTTCCAGCAGCGGCAAGGTGCTGCCGGCGTCAGCGGTTTCGGGCGGAGTCATAGATGGGCATTCCGGTTCGACCCCGCCGGCTGCTCGCCTTAGAAGCAGCAACCGGAGTGGTCCTAACGACGTCGATGTTCGATCTGGCTGCTCTTCCCTTTGGAAACGAGAGGCGAAAGGACAGGGCGGCGGCCCCGCCCTTCTTGGTCGAAACGCTAAATCAGGAAGTGTCGCTCCATCCACGCGATACCCGGAGCCGTCTCCTTGGTGATGACCGGACCGTCGGTGACGATATTCTTTGGGATGCCCTTACCGGTCTTTTCACCGCTGACAACAGCGGCCACACCTGCAGCAACAGCCCAGCCGTGAATTCGGCATGATGGATTACGCACGGTCGCCAGCATGCGGCCATCCATAACGGCTTCCAACGCCGGCGGCATCGCATCGACGCCGCCGATGATGATGCCGGTTCTTCCGCGCGCCTTCATGACATTGGCGGCAGCCAGCGCCATGTCGTCGTTGTGGAAGAAGGCGGCTTTGATATCCGGATACTTGGTCAGATGGGTATCCCAGATACGCGCGACCTTGGTTACGTCCCAGTCGGCGGGATCAGTATTCAGCACCTGGATCTTCGGGTAGTTCTTGATGATCTTCTCAAAACCCTTGGCTCGGCCCTGGGCTCCCGAATGCCCGAGGGCACCCTGAGTCATGATGATGGTCCCCTCGCCACCCATCGCATCGACGATCTGCTGGGTCACCGAGGAACCCATGAAGATGTTGTCAGGCGCCAGCATCGTATGCACGTTGATCGTATCGAGCGGCGCGATAAGCGTGTCGAGGTCGATCACCGGGATGCCGGCGTCGATCATCTTGTTGACGGGATCGACCAGCGTACCGATGCCGAACGCCTGGATCGCGACGAAATCCCATTTCTGCGAAGCCATGTTGTCGATCGCGGCCCGCTGCTTGACGGCGTCGAGCTGACCGTCGAACCAGGTAACCTCGACATTCATCAGCTTGCCCCAGGCTTCGGCCGCCTGCTTGCCTTGGGCGCACCAGGTGGCCTGCAGGCCGGCGTTGGAGAACGCCGCCTTCAACGGTTTTTCCGATTTCGTGAGTTCATCTGCGATCGCTGGATTGAAACCTGCGGTGGCCATGTAGGCCCCGGCTATGCCGAGCGCGCTGGCGCTGAGCAGGAAGTCGCGGCGATCTCGTTCGACTTTGTTCTTGATGTCAGACATTTGGGCTCCTTGGTGTTTGCAACACAACTGCGAGCTTTCGGGCTGTTCAACTGACCCAAAGGACCAGGTTGGTCCCCGGTTCTCCTTACGCTCGTAAGATCGGCGCCATCGATCACAAATGTCAACAGCATCGAACGCTTTTCAATCGATCGCCTAAAGAGCATCCTTGCGACAAGTTTCGGCAAATTGGCGAAGCGCAGCGATCGAGCTGATCGAACTGCGGCCCACCATCAGTTGTCGTGCGAGGATCAGCGCCCGGCGTTCGCAGCGCGCTCGAACATCGGTATTCTTTATCGATTCCATATCCTCGACATGGGCGAGGCCCAGAATGCGTCGCGCCATCTTGGCGCCGGTGAACCCGATCGAGTCCTGCAGCAGACGGGCCATGAACCGGACGCGATAGGCCTCGAGCGCCCGTCGTCCGGCCTCGTCCTCGAACAATCCTGACACGAACGCGTCACCAGTTCCTGCTTGCCGCCAAAGCTCCAGGAATCTGGTCTCAAAGCGCCCCCAGAACATTTCAAGAGTATCGAGCAGCCAGCGCTGATAGTCGCTCCGGTCATCGCCGGCGGTCGCGTGACCATCCTGGGAATAATACGACAGGAGCAAATTCGCCATGAAGGCGCCGAGGTCGAATCCCATCGGCCCGTAAAACGCAAACTCCGGATCAATGACGCGCGTTTCCTCAGAGGTCACCATGATGGAACCGGTGTGCAAATCGCCGTGCAGCAGCGCCTCGCCACGCGAGAGAAACATCCATTTCAGTTCCTGCACTGCGATCTTCAGGGGAGCATCCTCGCGAAATTCGGCGGCGATGTGATCGAGCTGCGGGCTGGTCCAGCGGTTGAGTTCGGCAATGCGATAAGGATCGGTGAAGACCAGGTCCTCGGTTATTCGGCAAAGTTCAGTGTTGAGACTGAACATCGACTGCTGCTCGCGCTTTTTCCCAGCCGGCAGCGCGAGATCACTGGTGGAAAACAGGGTTTGCGCGGCAAATCTGGCGATGTCGTCGGCGAGTTTTGGATAGCGGATACCCTGGATCAGGCCCTTGCGGAGAATGATATGCGGCTCCAGCAACTCCATCACGATCGCGGCGCGAACCTTGTCGAAGACATAGATTTTCGGCACCAAATCCGACACCACGGCGGCCTCGGCTTTTAGTGCCTCATGCTCGAAATGCGCGCGGTCGATTGGAAGCGGCCAGCTTTCCCCGACCAGTCGTACATAGGGCAACGCCTGCTTTACGCACACGCCGCCGACCGGCCCTTTGACGACAAAGACGAGATTGAGATTGCCGTCGCCGACTTCTCTGACTGACCAACCTTGTGAGCGTCCGCCGAGCGCCTTGCTCACCTCGGGATTGCTTTCGAGAAACGCCCTGATCGTTTGCTCGGTGAGCGAAGCGTAACCTGCACCACCAGTGAACCGGTTCCTCACGGCCATGCCAGTCATTCCCGCCTCTTATGCTCGGAGTGCGTACTGATCGCAGTTTGGAGGAATTTGGCAGAGCGCCGCAAGCCCCGGAATGAGAAGCCGGGAGCTGTCGCTTGCGAGACGGGGCGTGAAGCTCAAACCAAATCGGACAGCCAGGGCATGGAAGCCTGCGCGCCCCGGCCAGTGACGCTATAGGCGGCCGCACGTTGCGCAAACCTGATCGCCACGTCGACGTCAGATGTCCTGCACCACTCCGCGGCAAAGCCGCCGACGAACGTGTCGCCCGCACCTGTCGTATCGACAGCTTCAACGAT
Source organism: Bradyrhizobium sp. (assembly GCF_035273305.1). GTDB lineage: Bacteria > Pseudomonadota > Alphaproteobacteria > Rhizobiales > Xanthobacteraceae > Bradyrhizobium. The sequence continues at coordinate 28,078 of NZ_DATEPI010000206.1, forward strand.
GGGAGCTGGGAAGACACGCGCTCCGGCTACCGAGGCTCGCAGAACGCCTTCCCGCCCCAATGTCACGATCACGCTCTCAGCTCCGCGAACGAGCAATGCTTTCGCGGCCGCTTCGACGTCGGCCAGAGTGCGCGTTGGCAATCCGGTCAGATGCGCAAGCTCCTGGCGATTGGGTACCAGAAACCGGATGCCATCAACCATCTCATCCGCCATCCGCCGCGCCGGCGCCG
>NZ_DATEPI010000207.1:0-10151 GCF_035273305.1 Bradyrhizobium sp.
CTGATGTGCGTGTCGTATGCGCCCTTCCGGGGTGCTCAGACCCCGCTGTCGCCGACCACGCACGTCAGCGCGGAGGAGATCGCTCACGACCTCGAACAGCTCGCGAAAATAACCGATTGCGTGCGCACCTATTCGATTGAAAACGGCCTGGATCAGGTCCCCGAGCTGGCGGCCAAGGCGGGCCTGAAGGTGATCCAGGGGATCTGGCTCGGCAGCAATAGATTGAAAAACCTGGCGCAGATTGCCACCGTCGTCCGCCTTGCGAAGGAATTCCCCGGGGTCATCACGTCCGTTGTGGTCGGCAACGAGGTGCTGTTGCGCGGCGAGATGACGACCGCCGATCTCGCCGCGACCATCCGCTCCGTCAAATCGCAGCTTGCCGTTCCCGTTACCTATGCCGATGTCTGGGAATACTGGCTGCGTAATCGTGAAATCTACGAAGCGGTGGATTTTGTCACCATTCACATCCTGCCTTACTGGGAGGATTTTCCGATCCGCGCCAAACATGCCGCGGCGCATGTCGACGATATCCGCCGCAGGATGGCCGTGGCATTTCCGGGGAAGGAGATTCTGATCGGCGAGACCGGCTGGCCCAGCGAGGGACGCATGCGTGAGGGAGCTTTGCCCTCGCGCACCAACCAGGCCAGAGTTGTCTCCGAGATTCTTGAGCTGGCAAAACGGGAAAATTTTCGCGTCAACCTGATCGAAGCATACGACCAGCCATGGAAGCGCGAGCTTGAGGGTACGGTCGGCGGCTATTGGGGACTGTTCGATTCAGGCCGGCGGGTCGTGAAATATCCCCCCGGAATTCCCGTCAGCAATTATCCAGCCTGGAAGCTGCAGATGGGATGCGGGATGTCGCTCTCTATTCTGGTGTTCGGCGCCGGCTGGTTGACCTTGCGGCGCAGGCCTTGGAAGCCTCGGTTGGCGTCCTGGATGGCGGTGGGAATTTACGCCACCACAGCTGGAATCCTGCTCGGCGTCGCAGCCGACAAGCTGTTCTATGAAAGCTACGGCGTAAGTGGGTGGCTCGGTTGGGGAGCGCTGCTGCTAGCAGCTATCGGCTCTCCTGTGTTGTGCGCCAACGCCCTGATGGCGGGCCGCGCGCTGCCGACGTTTCTTGAACTGTTGGGTCCGCGCGAGGCGCGAACGCGATCGGGGCTAACTGTAATCCTGGGACTGGTGTTGGCGATTGCCGTGTTGATCGGCTCCGAAACTGCGCTCGGGCTCGTATTCGACCCGCGCTACCGCGATTTTCCATTTGCCGCGCTGACAATGGCTGTGGTGCCGTTCTCCATTCTGACGCTGCTTAATCGCCCAAAGGACGGGGTCAGGCCTTTGGCCGAGGCGGTCTTTGCCGGGCTGCTGGCCTGCGCGGCGCTCTACACTTTGTTCAACGAAGGCAAGGACAACTGGCAGTCGCTCTGGACTTGCGCGATCTATCTGCTGCTCGCTTTTACGCTGTGGCAGGCGCGGGCCGTGCAAATCCCAGAATGAGCAGCCCTATTGCGAGGCCTGAGAGCACGACATTGTAAAGCACGATCCCAAATCCGGCGGCGATCAACCCGCCGGTCAGTAGAACGATCGATGGCCGGATAACATGAAGTGCGGCGATCATGAGCGCAACACCGCCGAACACTGAATTGCGAAACAGGTAGGTTATGAGAATTCTGGTCTTGCACAGCATCGTTTGCAAGCCGGCGTCACAAGCCAGCGCGACCGTCGAGAACTCGATCGCGAAATAGCGAAGATACAGCGCGTAACCGACGCTCAAAAAGCCGACCACCAGCAGCCACTGCACCTGATAAGGCGTCAATCGAAAGGGAGCTTTCTTCATTCGGCGAATATGGTCGGGAATCCAGAGCGGGACAAGACTAGCAGGCTACCCCTTGGTTTTTGCCAGCTAAACTCATGGCTGCGCTAACGACGGCCGAAAAACGTGGAAACTGTTGCGGGTGGGGGATCTGGTTTCTTGATGGGCTCGTCGACCGCCACGCGCTTTGTATTGCTGCGCCCCTGGCTGGATCGGTGGCCGGGACCTGGCTTGGCGGCGGGCGGATCGTCTGCATTGACGGCGAGGCGTTGACCGTCGAACACCGCCGTTTCGCAGGGTCGTTCGTTCGCTACCATGGCCGCGCATATTTTCGCCGCCGAAGCCGCATCGGTAAGCGGCCCCGCGACCAGCCGCAACTGCATGCCGAGGCCGTTGCTGTTTTCTTTGATCACGATGATTGGCCGCAACGCCGCCAGAGCCGCGTTCGACCTCGACTTCAATAGCCCCCGCCAAAGCGAGCGCAGGCCATTGACCGAATTCGCCCCGCCCACATCGACGCCGAATTCAGTGCGCTGAACCGCAAGCTGAGTGGCGCTCGGCGCGGAAGCATCTGCTTCCGCCTCATCCGCAGGGCCGCTGGCTGCCATGATTTCCGGCTTTGGCGCCGGCTGAGTCGCTTTTGTGGCCTTGTCCGATTGGATCGATTTTCCCGCCGTGGAATCGGATGGGCCCATGAGTGATTTGGGGGCAACAAGGGATGGCGGGGGCGCCGCTGCGGGCGCCATCGATGTTTTCGGTGCAGCTGATGCGATGACCACGGGCGCTTGCTCAGGAGGCGTGGCGGTCTCGGTCTTCTCACTTGCTTTCGTTGCGTCGGCTGCCTTCGTTAGCGTCGCCACGGGCGAGACGATCGGCGCAGGGACCTGATTTTGCGTAGCCGGTTGCGGCGGCTCTGCAGTCGCGATCGCCGAGGACGGAGCGGGGTGCGGTGATGCCGCAGCCGTATTCTGCTTGGCAATCGTGCCGGTCACGGACTCGAGTCCCTGCTCCAGCGCGCTCACGCGATAATACAGCCGATCGCGGTCGCCGTTGAGCGTATCGATTGCGGATGCCAGCCGACGACGCTCGTTTTGGCTCTCCTTGGCCATTGACTGGATCTGTTGTTCCTGTCTGGCCAGTTCGACTGAGGCCACCTGGTCACGACGCAGCGCAACCGAGGAATGACTAGCGTAAACCGCCAGAACAACCGCCCCAATTGAGGCGCCGGCCCACAAGCCGAGCCGCCATGTCGCGCGCCGGTCGAAAACATCCTCGTCTGCCAGAAATCCCGACATAAAGCCGGTATTTTCGGGTTCAAAGCTGGCGGCCCGCCTCTCGGGATTCTTTGCCATAACGAAGTCTGCGGCCCCCCTGCGGCCCCACCCGAATCACCCGCCAAACATTAACAGGAATTCCGCCGCAATCTTAAATCGGCGGACTAGCGAACAGCAAACGGGTTTCCATGATCCGGCAAAACCCTCTATGAGAGCGGCCGAACACCCCTGGGAAGCAAGGGATTCAGATGACCGCTCGGTCCAGCCTTACGATCGTGCTCGCCGCGGGTGAGGGCACGCGCATGCGGTCCTCGACGCCCAAGGTGCTGCATCCGCTGGCTGGACAGTCGCTGCTGGCGCATGTTTTGGATGCAGCCCCACATGGAGCTGACGCAGGATTGGCCGTGGTCATCGGGCCGGGGCACGAGGCGGTCGCCGCAGAAGTCAAACGCGTGCGTCCGGATGCGGCCACTTTCGTTCAGGATGAGCGGCTCGGCACCGCGCACGCCGTGCTGGCGGCGCGCGATGCGATCGCCCGGGGCGCCGATGACCTGCTCATCGTGTTCGGCGATACGCCGCTGATATCAGCCGCGACGTTCCAACGTCTTCGCGCCGCGCTCGAGGCAGGTGCAACCCTTGCCGTGCTCGGCTTTCGCGCAGCCGATCCCACCGGCTACGGCCGACTGCTGGTGAAAGGAAGCCGATTGACGGCGATTAGAGAGGAGCCGGACGCAACCGCCGAGGAACGTGCGATCCGGCTTTGCAACGCCGGCGTTATGGCTTTTGACGGGCGAAAAGCGCTCGCCATGATTGAAAAAATCGGCAGTTCCAACAGCAAGGGCGAGTATTATCTGACCGATGTGGTTGGCATCGTCAGGGATCTGGGATTGGAGGCGGTTGTGATCGAGACCAGCGAGGACGAAGTGCGCGGCATCAACACCAAGGCCCAGCTGGCCGAAGCCGAGCAGGTGATGCAGGCGCGCTTGCGCAAAGCGGCGCTTGAGGCGGGCGTCACCATGATTGCGCCCGACACGGTTTACCTCGCTGCCGATACGAGATTCGGCAACGACGTCACAATCGAACCCTTCGTGGTGATCGGTCCCGGCGTCGCGATATCGGATGGCGCCGTCATTCATTCATTCTCTCATATCGTGCAGTCTTCGATCGGCAAGAACGCTTCCGTTGGTCCCTATGCGCGTCTGCGGCCCGGCGCCTCGCTGGGCGACGGCGCGCGGGTCGGCAACTTCGTCGAGATCAAAGCCGCGACACTCGAGCCGGGTGTCAAGGTCAACCATCTCAGCTATATCGGCGATGCCCATGTCGGATCGAATGCCAACATCGGGGCTGGCACCATTACGTGCAACTATGACGGCTTCGGCAAGCACAAGACCGAGATCGGCCAGGGCGCCTTCATCGGTACCAATTCGTCGTTGGTGGCGCCGGTCAAAATCGGCAGCCGCGCTTATATCGGGTCAGGATCGGTGATCACCCGCGACGTGCCTGAGGATGCGCTCGCGCTCGAGCGCAACGAGCAGATCAATCGCGAGGGCGGGGCCAAGCGATATCGCGAGATGAAAACGCGTGGCAAGCCGCCCAAAGCTGACTAGGAGAAAGCTTGTTAAGCTTGCGGCTTAACGCTGTTTCAATCCGCAATAATTATTGAGTATCAGGCGATCTGCTATTCTCGTTAAGAGATGCATGCGCTTTTGCCGTTTAATTGGAGATATTCATCCGCATGTGCGGCATTGTCGGGATCCTCGGTAGCGGTCCGGTAGCGGAGCAGTTGGTCGACTCGCTAAAGCGCCTTGAATATCGCGGTTACGATTCCGCAGGCGTCGCCACGCTCGAAGGCAAGCATATCAAACGCCGCCGTGCTGAAGGCAAACTCAAAAATCTCGAGGCGCGATTGCAAGCGGAGCCCTTGGCCGGCCATACCGGTATCGGCCATACGCGTTGGGCCACGCACGGAAAGCCGACCGAGAATAACGCGCATCCACACGCGACCGATCGAGTAGCCGTCGTCCACAACGGCATTATCGAGAACTTCCGCGAGCTGCGCGCGCAGTTGCAAAAAGATGGCGTCGTATTCAAGACAGAAACCGATACCGAAATCGTTTTGCACCTCGTCGACAGCTATCTCGCCAAAGGCATCAACCCTGTCGAAGCGGTGAAGGCATCGTTATCACAACTGCGCGGCGCATTCGCACTCGGGTTTATTTTCGGTGGCGACGACGACCTGATGATCGGCGCGCGCAATGGCCCGCCGCTCGCCATCGGCTATGGCGATGGCGAGATGTACCTCGGCTCGGACGCGATCGCCCTTGGCCCATTCACAGACACGATCTCCTATCTCGAGGACGGAGATTGGGTCGTGCTCACTCGCAAGTCCGCCGTAATCTACGACAAGAACAACGCCATTGTTCATCGTGGCGTCATCAGGCACACCGCGACGACCTCGCTGGTCGATAAGGCAAACTATCGCCACTTCATGGCCAAAGAGATTCACGAACAGCCCGAAGTGGTCGGCCACACTTTGGCGCGCTATGTCGATATGGCTACCGATCGCGTCGCCTTGCCTGCGAGCCTGCCGTTCGATTTCAAGGACATTCAGCGCATATCGATCACCGCGTGCGGGACCGCCAGCTACGCCGGTTACATTGCCAAATACTGGTTCGAGCGGCTGGGTCGCATACCGGTCGAGCTCGATGTGGCGTCGGAATTCCGTTATCGCGAGGCGCCGTTGCGCAAGGGCGATCTCGCGATTTTCATCTCGCAATCTGGCGAAACCGCCGACACGCTCGCGGCGCTACGCTACGCCAAGGGGCAGGGCGTGCACACGCTGTCCGTGGTCAACGTGCCCAGCTCGACGATTGCGCGCGAAAGCGAAACGGTGATGCCGACTCTGGCCGGACCGGAAATCGGTGTCGCGTCGACCAAGGCGTTCACCTGCCAGCTCATGGTCCTGGCCGCACTTGCGGTGGCTGCTGGCAGGGCCCGTGGCGAGTTGTCGGAAACCGACGAGACCAGGCTGGTGCACGGGCTCGTGGAAATACCGCGGCTGATGGCGGCTGCGCTTGCGACCGAGCCGCTGATGGAGAAACTTGCGCGCGACATCGCAAAGTCAAAGGACGTGCTCTATCTCGGCCGAGGCACCAGTTATCCGCTGGCATTGGAGGGCGCGCTCAAGCTCAAGGAAATTTCCTACATTCACGCCGAAGGTTATGCCGCCGGCGAACTCAAGCATGGGCCGATCGCGCTTATCGACGAGAACATGCCCGTGGTGGTGATCGCGCCCTACGATCGCGTGTTTGAAAAGACCGTCTCGAACATGCAGGAAGTCGCGGCGCGCGGCGGCAACATCATCCTGATGACCGACGCCAAGGGCGCCTCCGAGGCAAGTGTTGACTCGCTGCTCACGATCGTGCTGCCTGACATGCCCGCGGCCTTTACGCCGATGGTTTACGCCATTCCGGTGCAGCTTCTCGCGTATCACACAGCGGTTATCATGGGCACCGACGTCGATCAGCCGCGAAATCTCGCGAAATCAGTAACCGTCGAGTAGCCGCAGGTCGGCTTGCCTAGTTGGCTTAACTCTTTCAAAATCTGTTAGAAGAGCTTAGCTGGCACGGTATTGTAGGTGCCGGACCGACCTGGAACTCGAATGACCCGAAACGACCTCCCACCATCCATGCCACCGGCTGAACAGCCGCCGGAGGTACAAACCGGCTTGATGGCGCGTTTTCGCAACTATTTCCTGACCGGATTGATCGTCGCGGGCCCAATTGCCATCACCTTCTATCTGACCTGGTGGTTCGTGACATGGGTCGATGGCATCGTTCGACCCTTCGTGCCGGTGGCCTATCGGCCGGAAACCTATTTGCCATTCGGTTTACCTGGCTCTGGGCTGATCGTTGCGGTGGTCGCGCTGACGCTGCTCGGTTTTCTCACCGCCAACTTGATCGGGAGAAGCCTCGTCGACCTCGGTGAACGATTGCTAGGCCGCATGCCGGTGGTGCGCGCGATTTATCGTGGATTGAAGCAGGTGTTCGAGACCCTGTTCTCGGGCCAGGGATCGAGCCTTCGTCGCGTTGGGCTGGTCGAATTTCCCTCACCGGGAATGTGGTCGATCGTCTTGATTTCGCAATCGCCTAGCGTGGAGATCGCCAACAACCTCCCCGGCCAGGAGGAGCACATTTCGGTGTTCCTGCCGTGCTCGCCAAATCCGACGACCGGTTTCTTTTTCTACGTGCCAAAGAGCAAGATTATCGAAATCGAGATGAGCGCCGAGGATGCCGCAACGCTTATCATGTCCGCGGGCGTGGTGCAGCCCGGCTCCGACCAGCAGAAGAAACTTGCAGCGCTGGCGGGAATGGCGAATGCCGCGCGGGTGGCAAACTCAACTTTGCGTCAGCCGGAACCGGCAAAGGTCGATTGATTTCCTGGTCCTGCGAATGCGCGCGCGATCCAGGACGCGATCAATGCCAGAGCGCGAGCAGCCTTGGACGCCTCGTGCGCGGCGCCTCGCGATTATGACCAGCTGAGTTATTAGGGGCATTCATCCTGCACCGATTAGCGGCAATGCCTCGTCGCGTTCGAACAAATAGAGCAGGCAACGCAGTGCTTGCCCACGCGCGCCGTTGAGGTGCGGATCGTCTTTCATGATGCGTAGCGCTTCGTCCCGCGCCTGGACGATGAGCTGGGCGTGAACACCGGACCGCGCGATCCGATATCCGGGTAGGCCGCTCTGCCTGATGCCAAGCACGTCGCCCTCGCCACGTAGCTTGAGGTCTTCCTCGGCGATCCTGAACCCATCGGTGGTTTCTCGGATGACCTTCAGCCGCGCCATAGACATATCGTTGAGCGGCTCCTTGTAGAGCAACAAACAGGTGGACGCTTCGGAGCCGCGCCCAATCCGTCCCCGTAGCTGATGCAGTTGCGCCAGCCCGAATCGTTCCGCGTTTTCGATCACCATGATGCTGGCGGCCGGAACATCGACGCCGACCTCCACTACCGTGGTCGCCACCAGCAGCCCGATCTCGCCGCTTGCGAAATGAGCCATCACCTGATCTTTTTCCGACCCACGCATCTTGCCGTGGACAAGGCCGACCTTGTCGCCGAACCGCGTCCTCAGGCTTTCGAATCGCTGCGCAGCATCGGTGAGATCGACGGTTTCGGATTCCTCCACCAGTGGGCAAATCCAGTAGACGCGCTTTCCGACCCGCCACGCGCGGCCCACCGCATCCATCACTTCATTGAGACGGTTGTTCGGCATGGCGCGGGTATCGATCGGCTGCCGTCCCGCAGGTTTTTCGCGCAACTCGGAAACATCCATGTCACCAAAATAAGTGAGCACCAGGGTGCGGGGAATCGGGGTGGCGCTCAGCACCAGCACGTCAACCGCTTCGCCCTTGGCCGTAAGCGCCAGCCGCTCGCGCACGCCGAAGCGATGCTGCTCATCGACGACCGCGAGCGCCAGCGATCTGAAGATCACATCGTCCTGGATCAACGCATGGGTGCCGACCAGAAGATCGATTTCGCCATCGACAAGCCGCGCCAGAATATCGCGGCGCTCCTTGCCCTTTTCACGACCGGTCAGGATGGCAACCCTCAAGCCAGCACGTTCGGCAAGGGGCGCAATGGTCTTGATGTGCTGGCGGGCGAGAATTTCCGTCGGCGCCATTAACGCGGCCTGTTTGCCCGCTTCGACAACGGCGGCAGCCGCTAACAAGGCCACAACCGTCTTGCCCGAACCGACATCGCCCTGCAGCAGCCGCAGCATCCGGACCGGTTGATGCAAATCATCGGTGATGGCGGCGATCGCCTCGCGCTGTGAAATGGTCAGCGCATATGGCAGCGCGTCAATGATCCTGCTGCGGAAATGGCCGTCGCCCCTGTGCCGGTTGCCGGCGGGACGGCGCAGTTGCGCGCGCACCAATGCCAGCGCCAGTTGGCCGGCCAGTAGTTCGTCGAATGCAAGTCTCGACCAGAACGGACCTTCGGGAAGAATATCCGTTGGGTCGATCGGTATGTGCACGCGGTCGAGCGCCTCCGCGATCGGCGGAAACTTGCAGCGGCGGATTACCTCCGGGCTGATCCATTCGGGAAGATTCGGCAGCTTGTGAAGCGCCTGAGTTACGGCACGCCGCAACGAGCCTAGCGCCAACCCCTGCGTCAGAGGATAGACGGGATCGATTCCACTGAGTTTTGCGAAACCCGCTTCGTCCACCACCCGATCGGGATGCACGATCTGCGGCATGCCATCGAACATTTGCAGCGTGCCGGAGACGTATCGTTTGGCGCCGACCGGCAGCAGCTTTTCGACGTAGCCGGGCTGAGCACGGAAATAGGTCAGGACCACGTCCCCGGTATCGTCGCTGGCATAAACCAGATGAGGTGCGCGGGGATTGCGCCCCGGCACTGGCCTGTGGCGATCCACCGTGACCTCCAGCGTCACCACCGTTCCGGGGATAGCATCGCGGACTTTAGGTCGCGCACGGCGGTCGATTACGCTCGCGGGCAGATGAAACAGCAGATCAATGATGCGCGGTGTCGCTTCACGATCGAGCAGATACCGGAACAGTCGATCCTGCTTGGGCCCGACCCCAGCAAGGGACGTGATTGGCGCGAACAGCGGATTGAGCAGAGGAGGGCGCATCAAAGGACTCGGGAATTGACCGATGCTCGTTGTTAGAGGCTTGAATGCATTTTGGCGCGAATGCAATCCGATACCAGCGCGAAGATGCATAATCGCTGCACGGCGGACCGCCAACCGATTTGCCCGGCGGGCGCTGCGGCGAAGCACCTGTCCAGCCCGATTTGCAAAAATATATTTCTTCTGGTTTGCCCCAAATCAAATCCATAACCGCCTCGTCTCGTTCCATGCAGGGGCGCTCGCGATCGTCACGGACGCGGGACGGGATGCAATGGACGCTGATGTGCCGCTGACGAACGGCATGTGATGCGGACGGCGAAGTCGTGTGGTTCTGACGTCTCGACGCTGGCGTCAAGTTGGCGGGAAGTATCCCGCCGGCGACGGTGACAACAAAGCCCGATCACCGGGAAGA
>NZ_DATEPI010000208.1:0-12588 GCF_035273305.1 Bradyrhizobium sp.
GATGAGATAATCACGCTCCGCGATATTCCATTTGAATCATTTTGTGAGCATCACCTGGCACCGATTACGGGCGTCGCCCACGTGGGATATCTGCCAAATGGTCGCGTCGTCGGAATATCGAAGATCGCGCGAGTCGTGGACACCTTTGCTCGACGCTTGCAGATTCAGGAACGCCTTACGGTGCAGATAGCTGACGTTATTCAGAAGGTGTTGCAGCCGCAGGGAGTCGCGGTCGTTATCAAGGCAACGCATGGATGCATGACCACCCGAGGCGTTCACAAACACGGTGCCGGAATGGTCACCAGTCGAATGTTGGGATGTTTCCGCGAAAATCCCGCTACGCGTCATGAATTTATGACCGGACTCGACCTCTAGGGCACCACCCGCACAAAAACTCATTCCGAGAGCCGGCCGTTCTCCTATGCATCAGCGAGCTCGGCGCGCCAGAATCGCCGCTGACCTGAATTCCTTCCGCGGCGCAGCAGAGAGCCGCGGGAACTCGGCCAAGTCGCTGCGGTTTACCGGACGTGCTCTCAGGTTGGAGGAACAGCCATGAATGTCGCGGACGAGTACACGCAGTCGCTTTGGATGGACACGCTAATGCCGGTCACGCCGACCCTGTCCGCGTCGGAGCGCGCCGATGTCGTGGTTGTCGGCGCCGGCATTGCCGGATTATCGGTTGCGTACGAGCTTGCTGCGCGCGGCCGCTCCGTGATCGTGCTCGATCGTGGTCGGATCGGCGGCGGCATGACGGCGCGCACAACCGCGCACCTCGCAACCGCATTGGACGACGACTACAAAGAGCTGATCCGGGTCCGCAGTGAAGATGAAGCTAGATTATTTTATCGGAGTGTCGCTGAGGCCATCGACCGTGCGGAAGCCATTCAATCCACGGAGGGCATCGATTGCGACTTTGCCCGTGTCGACGGTTATTGGGTGCTGGCTCCCGACACCCCTGTTTCGCACCTCGATGAGGAATTCGATGCGTGCAGGCGCCTCGGCGTTGCGGTGGAGCACTGTCGCGAGCCGACGAAGATACATGCAGCGGGCGTTTCCCGTTCACTGCGCTTCCCCCGACAGGCTCGCTTCCATCCGACGAAATATCTCGCGGGTCTTATCAAGGCTCTGCAGAGACGAGGCGCGAGGTTGTATAGCGACAGTTGCGTGGAGGGGATCGAGCCCGGCTCGCGCGACATTCAGGTCAAGACCGCTACAGGTCAGACGTTGCAAGCCACAGACGTGGTGGTCGCCACGAACTCACCGGTGAATCTCCGGGTTGCGATTCATACGAAGCAGGCACCTTATCGCACCTATGCAATCGCGGCGAAAATTCCGGCGCACACGCTGCCTGATGCGCTGTATTGGGACACCCTCGATCCATACCATTACGTGCGCCTGCAGCCGTTCTCGAGCGACGAAGACATCGTGATCGTGGGTGGCGAGGACCACAAGTCGGGCGAAGCAGATGACGGACCTCAACGGTTTGGCAGACTCGAGCAGTGGACGCGCGAGCGGCTGCCCAACCTCGGTGAGATCAGCCACCGCTGGTCTGGCCAGGTTCTCGAGCCCACCGACTTCGTCGGCTTCGTCGGTCGCAGTCCAGACGAGCAGCACGTGTTCATGGTGAGCGGTGACTCCGGTCAGGGCATCACAAACGGGCTGGTCGCAGCTATTCTGATTTCGGATCTGATCACGAAGGGCAGCAGCCCGTGGGAGCAGGTCTATGCTCCGGACCGCAAGATTCACAAGAACATCACTGAATTCCTGACCGAGAACATTACCCCGCTCAAAAACTTTGCTGAGTACCTCACGGCCGATGCCATTGCATCAGTGGAACGGCTTCACCGCGGGGAAGGTCGCTTGGTTCGCAGCGGCTTGAAAAAGATCGCCGCCTGCCGCGATCGCAATGGCACGTTGCATCTGCACTCTGCAAGCTGCACTCATCTGGGCTGCGTGGTGCACTGGAACTCGCTCGAACAATGCTGGGATTGCCCGTGTCACGGCTCGCAGTTTGCGCCCGACGGGAGCTGCCTGAACGGTCCGGCCGTATCGCCGCTGTCGCGTGTCGGAATACCCCCAAATGTCGAGGCGGCTGAATAAACCGGGGCAAGGCGATTGATCGCGGCGCCGCGAGGCGGAGGCGGCGCTGTAGGCACTTCCCCCATAAACTCGCGCAAGCTCTAGCGGCCCGGCCAAGCACGTTTCCCAATACGCTGTATCGCCGCTTGAGGACGCCTTCGCCGGCCATTCGGAGCGTTTGCGCACCGATTGTTGCAAGGCAGTGTTCTGCAATGTGTGTTCTAGTTCACACACATGATTGAACGCGTGCTCTAGGTATTAGTCCGACTATTGCGATTAATAGTTCGGAGTGTTGAGATGACAGCATTAGCAAGGCTATTCGCGCGCGCGTTTCCGTCACGCTCAATTGTCGAGGATCAGCCGACAGCAGTTTTTGTCCTTTGTGGCTTGGGCCTACTCGCCTGCCTGATCTTCGTGGCGGTGAAAGCCTCATGAACCCCGGATGGCAAGCTCTGCGTCAGTCAGAATTTGACGACTGTACGCACGCCCAGAACGGCAGCATCCTTGAGCACCTTGCCCGGAGTGATCGAAAGAGGATTGGTCGCGCCGCCACCCGGATGGGTGATGTACTGAAAATTCGGCTGTAAGGTCCAGCCGGCTCGCAGCTCGTATTGATACACCATCGTGACCAGGCTCTCGAAACTGCGTGCCGGCCAGCTCGGTCCGAAAATCTGCTGAAAATCGCCATCAAGCGCGCGCGCACGTCGTGAGACCCGCGCATAGGCCGCGGCAATCCCGAATTTGTCTTTTGGCCTTTGGTCGCTTAGGCCGACGAATTCGATGCCCGCATCAGCATAAATATCGATCAGATTGCGATCCGGTGGGCTGTATGAGGCGCGCCCAAATACTCCGATGCCACGGTCAGTGTCATTGCCGACCCGGTAGAGCTTTTGCTCGAAAACCGAGTAGACGCCAAAATCTCCTTGCAGAGTCGCGGCTGTCCCGCCGGAAGCCGGGTCAGCCAGCGAGAGACCTAAGGCGCTAAAACGTTGATCGGCAAAATCCCCAAAATGGCGCCAGCCCCCAATCTTGAACTTTCCAGCCAGGCCGGGATCGCCCTTTTTTGAGTTCCACTGAAACTGTGCTTCGCCCAAAACCAACGGCGGATCATTTACTCGGAAGTTCACCCCATAACGGTCACGAAGCTGCGGATCGTTTTGGCCGGGTCCCGCGGCGTTGCCGTCAAACACTGCGCCAATCAAGGTAAGATTATCCGACACATCGGCGCGCAATCGCGCACCCACGGTGGCGAGCGGCGGGGAGGGGCCACCGCTCGGCATGTTGAGTGATAGCCCTACCGGCCAGCCGAGTGAGGCATTGGTGAAAACGTCGGTGTATTTCGCGGTCATGAATTCGGTGTCAGCCGCAAGCTGGCCGGCCCGAACAGCGAGCTTGGTTCCCCATTTTTGCTCAACCCAGATTTCATACAGGCGCGTCGATGGCAAAGCTTCGATACCGCTGACGACCATGTAGTTCAGAAGGGTGCCGCGCGAGAGTCCGCCGCCGTCAATCTGAAACACGTTGGCATGCAGGGCGAGCTGCTTCAGCCCTGCAAGCTTTTCCAGGTCCACATCGAGCGCGAAGTTAAAACGGTCCTCGTAAACCGCACTTCTCTTCTGACCTCCACTGGCGTTGCCGAGGACTTCGCCGATGTAGGTGACAGCGAACTTGAACCCTTTTTTCTCGAACGGATTTGGCAGCAGGCCAAGCGTCCTCTCTTCGACCGTGCTTTCACCTGTGTCGGGATCGGCCGGCTTCAGGTCATCAGTTTTCTTATCCTCCTGGGCGGAGACTGTCCCGAAGGAAGCAAGCACCACCAGAAGTGCCAACGTCCAGGAGAAGCGCATCGAATCACATTAGGATGAGAGCGGACTGTTTCTCAGCGTTGCAGCTTTAACGACTTGCTGCAACTTCGGGCGCCGGTTCCGTTGTTCCAATTTGCAGCAAAACCATCCCTGATCTTCGAACAAAGGCCAGCAACAAACGTTGGAATGGGTTCCGATGGAGGAAATGGCCATGAAGTTTTTTGCTGCACTCGCACTGGCTTTCGCGACCGCACAAGGGGGAATTACGCCGGTTCAAGCTCAATCCCCACCCGTTCAAGCCGGGCAAACGCCCCAGCAGTCAGAACAATCCCGCGAGCAGGATCGCAGTCGCGCGGAAGACGTCAAAATCAAGCGCGATTGGAAAGCCGAAGGAGGCGAGAAAGACCATGCTGGTCCTCCTGCGACTGATAAGGACCACGAAACAGTAGGCCGCGATTGGCGGGCGCATCCGGATAATCGGGACCGCTAGCTACCGAGGCAAAATTGGCGATGCTTCCCGTTGCGTGGCGTGACCTTCGAAAAAGGAAAGCGGAAAGCCGAAGGTCAAGCCCGCTCGGATTTCGTTCACGGGATGCGCGTTTGTGAGCGCGTGACGTATTGCGACGTCGAAGCTGAGGTTGTCGCGGACCCGATAAATCAGGCCGACCAGGCCTGAAATTGTCTGCTCCTTTCCAAACTCGTTTTCGTAGAAAACTTCTGCGACCGGACGAACGGTCCAGGTCGAGGGTCCTTCGAGAATGGCGCCAACAAAAACATCGCCATGCTGATCGCGGGTGAGCGCGGTCTCCGCGTTGAGGTGAATTGTGCCCCAATCCCAACGCTGCGAGATGATAGCGGCCAGGCTTGCGCCCACGCCCGAACTGCCAGTGCTGTCCGGAAGCAGCACGCCAAATTCGGTAGCGATACTTGGACCGGTTTTGTTTTGCAGGCTACCGGGCACCAGCACGTGCTTGAGGAACGCACCTGCCGCCGTCAGGCTTGTAGGTCCCATTGGCGACAGCGGCGTCTGCGCTTGGCCCTCCAACACCGCTTCCCAATCTTCGGTGAGACCGTAGTTGATCACCGTGGCTGGTGCTATCAGGGTCGTGCCACGCTCATCGCGCAAGCGTCCGGCCGGCTGCAGTTCGATTTCCATCTCTCCCTTTGCGGCGACGGCAGCATCGGTACCGTCAAATGGGCGATATGCCCGCGCAGGATTGCACCACGCGAGTAGGCTCAATGTGAGTATGGAGCCCAAAGCGAGATGCTGCGCTGATCTTCGGAGACATGGGCACTTGGCAGACATGCGCGCCTCCCGATACATGATTCAAGGTATCGGCTTGAATATCCAGAGCGCGGCTGGACCGGCTCCCGCACGGGCCGCCACCACCAAACGATCCAGCTCGGGCACGAACAGAGATGTGCGCGCGCCTACCGATGTGGGAACGCGTGCCAGGCGCCGAATTGCACCGCCGTTAATCTCAAACACGTCCACAAAACCTGTGCCGCAACTGATGTAAACGCGGGCGCGTTTCGAGTCGACAAAGAGATCGTCGACGTCGCCACAGGTTTCCGTGCTTGCGACGGGTTTTCCGTCTGCCATGGAGAAGACGGTCAGGTAGGGAGGGCTACGGAAAGCGACTAGAAGGTGATCTCGATCGTGGTCGACGGCCATGGCGAAATTGCCACTCTTGTCCATTGGCCAGTTTGCGAGCTGTTTTCCGGCTTTTGCGTCTACCACCGCGACCGCATGGGCGTCTGGCAGGTTGACGAAGATCCGGTCCTCCACGATCTGGAAGCTTTCCGGGTGCGCCTTGAGCCTCGCGCTCAGGACCTTGCTACGAGTTAAGGGATCGAGGAATGCCAGGGCGCCACTACCGTAGCCGATCACGACACGTTTGGCGGCGGAGTCGATGCGGATGTTGTCGGAGTCACTGCCAAGCTCGATTTTGCCGGTCGCCTTGTAAGCGTTGCCTTTGAACAGCTTGACCGAACCATCTCGCGCATTGGCAACGAATAGCGTGTCGGTCGAGGGCTCGTAACCGACGCCCTGCGGCTCATCAAGTCCGGTAATTGTGCGGACAACACCGCGAGTCGCCAGGTCGACAACACCGACGCTGTCGTTCCCGAGTTCAGCCACGAACAATCGCCGTCGGTTCAAGTCGATCGCCATATGATCGATGCGGCCGCGCACATCGCCGAGCAGAATTTTGGTTTCGAGTTCGAGAGGTCCCTTGTCCGTCGATTGAGCAGATGCGGCGCTACACGCGAGCACCGTGAGGCTCGCCAACCCTGCAACAATCCTATGCAACGGATGTGACACACGGTAGCTCATTTAGTGCACCATCACCCAGCCTGGTTGCAAAATCGGGTAGGCGATCAGCCCGACCACAGCGGTGGCCGCGATTAACATTGGATTGCTCACCTTCCAGCGGAACAAGATCGCCAGCGATACAATGCCGATTAGGGCCGTGAGCCAGTCGCCGATCGCGATGCGTCCGAGCAGAATGCAGGCGCCCAGGATCGTTCCGATCGCGGCCGCGTAGGCACCCTTCACAAAACCCTGCACATTGGCGTTGCCGCGGTGGCGCGCGAGCAGAGGAGCCGCGATCAGCACTAACAAAAATGATGGCAGGAAAATTCCGATTGTCGATACCAGCGAACCCCAGAAGCCTGCGACGAGATAGCCGACAAATGTGGCAGTGATGACCACCGGCCCCGGGCTGATCATGCCGATCGCGACCGCGATCAGGAACTGCCGCTGATCGAGCCAGCCGAACTGCTGCACCAGTCCCTGTTCCAGGAAGGGCACGATCACGAGTCCGCTGCCGAAAGTCAGCGAGCCGGCCTTGAGGAAGAACAGTAGGAGTTTCCCCAATATCGAACTCGATGCGGCCGGCGCGAGCTGCGCCAGCACTGGCGGCGCGGCAAGCGAGAGGGCGGCCGGCGTTTTCCCGAACAAGCTGCCGTAATAGAGAATGCCGACGATGCCGGCGCCGATGAAAAGCAGCGCGACTTCCGCCTGCAAGATCACCGTGACGGCAAGGCAGACGGCTGCGATGGACCATTGCAGCCAATCTTCCATCCCGAGCTTGGCGAGCCGATAGCAGGAATGCAGGATCAGCGCGATGACCGCGGGGCTCACGCCATAGAAGATGGCAGTGACCGGCTGCAGATCGCCAAGATAGACGTAGAGTGCGCCCAGCGCGGCAACAATAATGAAGTTCGGCAGGATGAACGCCCAGCCGCCGGCCCACGCGCCCCAGAAGCCGCCGCGAAGATAGGAAATGTAAACTCCGACCTGAATGGCGAGAGGTCCGGGAAGCGACTGGCAGATCGCGATCGCCTCCCGCATCTGCTCCTTGGTGAGCCACTTTTTTCCGTCGACGAGCTCGCGTTCCATCTGGCCGACGAGCGCCACCGGTCCGCCGAAGCCGAGAAACCCCAGCCGCAGGAAGTAGCGTACCAATTCGCCGATCGACCCCTGTGGAGCTGTCGTCGTTGTTGTCATTTCATGCACACTCTCAATACGTTCGCGCCCCGTGTTTGCCTGTTCAGGCTATGGTCGTGAACGACTTCATTGTCATGCATCCGCCTGATCCAGGAGAGCTCGGCACCTCACGATTTCTTTCCGCAAGACTTCATGCACATTTTGTACTCGGACTTGCAGGTCGGGCCGGCATAATTCTTCATGCAGGCGTGCTGCTGCTCGCTGCAGACCTTGCAGCTTGATTGCTGGGCTTGCGCCGCGTCGGCTCCATAAATAACAGCCAGCATCAGCAGCGTTGTTGCAAGGGTTCTCATTACAGAGCTCCTCTTCGGGTGAGTCGATGGTTATGTCTCTCCTTAGCATTTGGTGCTTGTGGTCTTCCGCCAGCGATCGTCTTCTCGCCGTCGATTGTGGGTTCGCGCACAATCGTCATCGCGCACCGCTGTTAAACCGCGCGTTTGCGAAGCCGGCGAGTCCTGACAATTATCTGATGAGATTGAGCTGTAAAAAGACATGCTGCGCCCTTCGTGAACAGGACGCGATACTTGGGCATGTCGCCTCGCGGGGAGATCGCTGCCCCCGTACGCCAAATAAACTGCTTGCCGTAGGCACTGTCAATCCGTTTGGGAAAGCCGGACGCCCTAGACGCTCTCTGGACCCACCTTGCTGCACCGCCCCGGCGATGGATAGTTTTTCGGTTCGAGCGCGCAACGCGGTGCTACAACTGACACGACGTAACGCAAACCACGTCTGTTTCGGGTGCCGGAAAGATGAATGAAGAATATTCGGCAACTTCAACAGAGTATAATTTTTGGAAAACGGTATGTTGAAATACAGCGGCTCAGGAACCTAGTCTCTGCGAATGCAACCGGGGAGGGCGGCGTGTCATGATCCTGATCTATTTCCTTGTGCTGGTTGCAATCATCTATGCCGCCGTTTCAATTCGCGTGCTCCGGCAATACGAGCGCGGCGTGGTGTTTTTGCTCGGCAAGTTCGAGAGCGTCCGCGGGCCGGGGCTGACGCTGATATTTGTTCCGTTCCAGCAGATGGTGCGCGTGGCGCTGCGCACGGTGACCATGCAAATTCCGTCTCAAAAGATCATCACGCGTGACAATGTCTCGATAGATATCGCTGCGGTGGCTTATTATCACATTACCGATCCGGAACGGGCCGTGATCGCCATAGAGAACGTCAACAACGCAATCAACCAGATCAGCCAGACCACGGTGCGGAACGTGGTCGGACGGTTCAGCCTCGATCAACTGCTGTCGGATACTTCCAGTATCAATGAGCAGATCAAGAATGTGATCGACATGCACACCGAGCCCTGGGGCACCCAGGTCACCGCCGTCGAGATCAAGGACATTACGCTGCCGGAGAACATGCAGCGAGCGATGGCCAAGGAGGCGGAGGCCGAACGCGAACGGCGCGCCAAGATCGTCGCCGCCCAGGGCGAATATCAGGCGGCGGTAAAGCTGGGCGAGGCAGCGGATATCATTTCGCAGCATCCGGTCGCGTTGCAGCTTCGGACGCTTCAGACAATGGCGGAAATTTCGGTCGAGAGGAATTCCACTATCATATTCCCGGCGCAGTTCATGACGACGGTGCAGGAGGCGATCGCATTGTTGTCGAAGGATTCTGCGCCGAGATAAGCTTGGATGGTCGAGTCTCAGGTCGCGAGCGGGAACATGGCTGCGGCGAATTGCGTTAGCCAACCACCAGGCGCGCGAACCACAGACCGGCAATACAGGTGCGAACACGATGCCCAAAGAAAACGACCTTGAAGGCGTGCAGGATCAGGGCGGCAAACACGGCGGTCAAAAGGGAATGCCAAAGCCTGAGCCGAAACCGCCCCACGGTCCCGATGAAGATACTCCGGCGGGTGAAAAGCGACAGCGGCCGCGGGACAAAACGACGCGACCGGGCTGATGTCCCGCTAACTGCTAGGGCGCCTCTGAATTACGAGTGTTTGGGCGCCGACTTTTGCGTCATGAAGCTTGCCCGCCGAGTTGTTCATTGGCATACTTTCAACTCGGCAGGACCGCAACTCCATCGGGATCGCAACCCGGTCGGGAGCGGCCCGCAGATTTCAAGCACAATTGCACCACCAGACGAGCCGTTTCCGGACGAACTCATTTCACGTATTTGAGCAGCATCGATCTGTTCGCGCCCAAGTTTCTTCTGAATGTCATTATCGCCTGTACCAAGGTAGCGAGATGAAAAACCCGACATTTATTTCAGAGCTGCATAAAAAGCTTGGCGCTCCCACCAGCGAAATCGTGGACAGCTTGCGGCTGTTGAAGGCGTTCGTAAAGCTTGCACCACCGCAGCGATACGAAGTGATAGAGATGGCCGAGCGTCTCGCCAACGACGACTCACCTTCCTCCGAACACCCGCTCTCCTGACGCGTTGGCCGACGGCCCGACTCCGCTACAGCCGGCTAACATTACTTTTCGAGACGTGAACCGCTCGATGCGAGAAGCCGTTGGGGTTCCATCGGGGCCGGGCGCAATGCCTAGTGGATTGCCTCTTCCGGCTCGCGGCGACGATAATGGGTGGATGAGAGGCCGCAGCCGGGAACGCATTTTTGCCGATCGCGTCAGAGGCGCGAAGATCAGCGCCCAGCATGCGCGCGAACAGGCGAAAAAAGCGATCCGCGACGCCGACGCCGCGGAATGTTTGCTTTGGTCGGAACAGATGGAAGGCTTTGGCGGCCCGGCGCAGCCTTCGCCCACGATCGCGCAATGCCTCAATAGCGGATATGGCTGGCTGGAAGTGATGTGCCGCCGCTGTGAGACCCGCGCCAGCCTGCCGCTCGATGCCATCCGTCGCCCGCGCGATACGCCGATCTGGAAATTGGAGGCGGCGTTGAAATGCCGCTCCTGCGCGACACCGCGCTACGCGCCGCCGGTGCATCTGATCAGGTTAACCACCGAGCGCAAGATAGCGCCGTATCCCTGGGTTCATCCCGATGACGAGCGTTGAAGATCGCGTCAACTGGCGCACAGACGCGGTGGCGAAACTGTGGTAACTCTCATCAAGGGAACCGGAGGACCGCGACATGAGTGAACCAAAACTGGAAGTGCCCGCCGAGTTGCGCGAGTTGGCCGAGAAAACGATTGATCAGGCCGAAAAAGCGTTCGGAATGTTTTTCGATGCGGCAAATAGATCGATCACGTCAATTCCGAATCCGGGCACTGAGATGTCCAAGCAGGCCCTCTCACTCACCCAGCAGAATATCAAGGCGGCATTCGAGCATGCGCGAAAGCTGGTTCACGCCACCGATCTTCAGGAGGCAATGCGCATCCAATCGGAGTTTTTGAAGAGCCAGTTCACCAACGCGGGCGAACATATGCGGCAGATCACCGGCAATGTGATGTCGGCGGCCAGGGACAGCGCCAAAGATAAGTTCTGACGCTGTTGCGTATGGATTGGATGTTAAGCGGCGCGCTGGTGCGCATCGACTTGTTCTCATTTTACGATAGTTTCCGAAGCGCCATGGAACGAAGCACGACGCGCTTCGTTGATCCTCGGAGAGCAGGGGATCCCATGCAACGCACCAAACATCCGCCGATTCGCAACAAGATTGACTTTGCCGATCCATCGCAGGTCCGCGCCTTGAGCCGGCGGTTGCGCGTCCGCGCGGATGAGTTGAAAGCCATTGTCGACAAGGTTGGCAATTCGGTTGCAGCGGTCGCAAAGGAAGTGGAACTGCGGCGAACGCCTCAACAACAGCCTGGCGCAGTATCTCCGGTGGCGGTCGCGACCCCTGTCGAGCCCATTGAAGCGGCCTGAGCGTCTGGTTGCATCCGAGAGGCCGGCTTCCGAGCAAATGCACGCCATTCAGGCTGCCGGATTTCCTCCATAAGTCATCCTTCTCGGCGCGCGGCGGGAATCAATGAATTTCTGAAGCATCGAGTTGCCTGCACAATTCAAATGCAAACCGCCCCGCTGGTGAGGCGGGGCAGCTTTCTTTCTTCATTCAAGCCAAGTCAACTCGACTAGTCGTACTTGAACTGCGGCATCGCCTTCAGTTGATCCTTAGTGGCGTTGAACACCGCGTGATCGGGATACCACTTCTCGCTGGCTGAGCGCTCGGACGAGCTGGCGCGATTAGCCTCGCCGGTCGTGCCGGTGCTTTTTGCGTTGTTCGATGGAGCCGCGGAGCTGGTGGTGCTTCGGACCGGTTCATTCGACCATTTCAGCTTGTCCATCGGCACCGCGACGTAATGCTCGCCCACCCCGAGAAAACCGCCGACACCAAGGATCACTTCATCGACCTTGCCGGATTTATCGACGATCAATTCATTGATGTCGCCGATCTTCTCATTGTTCTCGTTATAGACATTGACGCCGATCAGCTTGGAAGAGCGCCACTGCCCTTCCTTGTGGTTGGCGGCGAGGTTGACGTTGGAGCGATCGGTCGTGGCATTTTGCGCGACCGCGCTACCGCTCACAAGCGCGGCGCCAAGCAATGCCGCCGCGAGATATTTCGATTTCATTTCAAACTCCAGTGTTGGTTGCGTTCCAGGTGACGAGGAAATGTTAGACCGCGTCGAAAGTTCCTCGCGGAAAACTGCATGGAAGCGGAACGCGTGTTGGGCTGGAACGTTCTTCACGGACTCTGGCGAGGAGTGCGATGGCCCCGCTTTGGCACGGGGCTTTTTGCTTTTGCTGGGAGTGCGCCAATGGCTGCATTATTCGCCTATTTCATCGCCGTCGGCCTTCTTCTTGGAGGCGGATATGGCGCGCTGAGCTGGCTTGCTACGCCGGAACCTGTGAAGGTCGTCGCCAAGGCAAAGCCGAACCCGCCGCCGACCCAAGCGGCTCCGGTGGCCGCTCAAATTTCCGCGCAGGTGTCACGGCCGACGCAAGTCGTCGATCCCGTTCCCGCCGAACCCAAACCAGCGCCGACACAGCATGAGGGAGTCGCCGAGGCGAAACAGCCGGCGCAAGAATACAAGGAAGAGCCGAGGCAAGAGAGCAAGCAAGAAAGCAAGCAAGAGAGCAAGCAAGGCCAGGGTGCGCCGGCGCTCGCTACGAATTCTAATGCCGCGTCGACCTCAATCGCCAAACCGAAGCGGCCTTCGCACCGGCAGGCAAGCCGGCCCGCTGAAAAGCGTCCCTTGGCGCTGATGACCTTGCGCACCATTGAATTTCCAGATGGTCGCCGGGCGACGATGCTGATCCCTTACCGAGACAACCGGCGCGCCA
>NZ_DATEPI010000209.1:0-5288 GCF_035273305.1 Bradyrhizobium sp.
GCCGCAGATTACTTCCGGCCAGCGATCCAGCATACCAGGCCCGCCGCCGCTCGCGCCGTTGCCCCGCCGCGAACGTTCGCAATTATCGCGAGGGAAAAAACAAATCGACGCTCGGCTCGATCTGCACGGCATGACGCAAACGCGCGCCCACCGCGAGTTGTCGAGCTTTCTGCACCGCTCCCATAGCGCCGGATTCACTTTCGTGCTGGTCATCACCGGAAAGGGCAAGATCGGACCTGAATCCGAGCGCGGCATATTGCGACGCCAAGTGCCACAATGGCTGGCGCTGCCGGAATTCCGTGCGCTCGTGGTCGGTTTTGAACAGGCCCATGTCGGCCACGGCGGCGAGGGCGCGCTTTACATTCGAATCAGGCGGGCAAGAATTTAACATCTCAGAATGGCCTGACGATTCCGACCCGCGGCACCAGAGTCGCTACCCAGCCCAGAGCTAGGTTCGCTCGGTCCTTGAATGAAACCGGCGGCACTGGCTTGGAGGCAGGCAGTGCTTTGACGGCATGCAAAATCAGAAACATGCAGACCGCCCAGTTCGATATCCATCGGGAGTAATCGAACACGATCGCAAACATGATGAGATAACCGGCGCTCACCAGAACGACACTCGCGGTCACTGTGCGGCGGTGCCATTCGTCTGACAGAGCGCGGACTGAACTGGCAAAGTATTTCCAAACGGGGCTGTGCAACCAGATCAGCAGAGCGAAGACCGGAATTCCCAGAATATTGGATGGCAGGCGCTGCCACGTGTCGAGAATTTCCTTCGAAAGCGGCTGGTACCAAATGTAACTGAATTGCAGCAGATCGGTTCGGGCAGGATCCGCCATTCTACTCTGCAGGTGGCGGATAAAGTCTTCTTTGGGCACCGTCATCGTCCCGAAGAATTGCGCGGAGAAGAACAACAAGACAACGCACGCTGCCGCGAATACGCCGATTGCGACATTCCAGCGGTTAAACCCCAGCACGAGATAGTAACGCAGCACCACGATCACCGTGATGGTCGGCACGTACATCAATAGATGAATGTGGTGGATCAGAATGAGGATCATCGATCCCAACGCCGCGACGATAACGAATGCGACGGAACGCGCAGGCGCGAGCAGCAGCGAGATCGCCAGCATGCAGCCGTAGATGTCGAAATGCCCGAGCGTGTACATGAAGTTCTTTAGAAAGAATGGCGAGCCTGCCATCAACACGAACAACGGCAGGTCGCGGTCCCAGAGAGCGAAGGTCCGGTGAAACAGTTTGATGAAAAGGCCGGTCGTGACGAGCCAGACGAGGCCGGATAACGCAAACACAAGCCACACGGAAGTTTTCGGAAAGAACAGCGAGAGGGTAGCGCCGATCAGTGCGCGCTTGGTAAATCCGAAATGATAATCGACCAACAGATGAATGTAGGGGACGTAAGGCTCACGGGTCAGCTTGTAGAGAAAAACTCCGATCACCACGGCGACATTGGCGGCAAGCATCAGGCGCCAGGGATTTTCCTGTCGGCGCAGCTTTAAGCTCATCATCGTCCCGACCAGCGAAGCAAGGGACCCAATTTGTGGCGTTTTGTGAATCTGCGAAAGCTGGCGCGTCATCGGACCCGGTGACGGCAATCAATCGTTATGGGTCCTTGCTTGCCAAGGCAAGCCGATCTGATCGCAACTCAGAGAATAAACCGGCTCAAATCGGCATTCTTGGCGAGATCGCCGACGTGCTTCTGCACGTAATCGGCGTCGATCTGAATCGTCTCGCCATGGCGGTCGGGCGCGGCAAACGAAATGTCGTCGAGTACCCGCTCCATGACTGTCTGCAAGCGTCGCGCGCCGATGTTTTCAACGCTCGAATTGACGGCGACGGCAACGTCGGCGAGCGCCTCGATCGCGCTGTCGGTAATGTCCAGCGTCACGCCCTCCGTGCCCATCAGCGCAACATATTGCTTGATCAGGGACGCCTCGGGTTCGGTAAGAATACGGCGCATGTCGTCGCGGCTAAGCGCCGCCAACTCGACGCGGATCGGCAGCCGCCCTTGCAATTCCGGCAGCAAATCCGATGGCTTGGCGATATGAAATGCGCCGGAGGCGATAAACAGAATATGGTCGGTTTTTACGGCGCCATGCTTGGTCGAAACCGTTGTGCCCTCGATTAGCGGCAACAGGTCGCGCTGCACTCCCTCGCGCGAAACGTCGCCGCCGCCGCTGCGGCCTTCGCGCACGCAGATCTTGTCGATCTCGTCGAGGAACACGATGCCGTTGTTCTCGACCGAGCCGATCGATTCCTGCACCAGTTGATCATTGTCCAACAGCTTGTCGGACTCCTCATTGACGAGAAGGTCGTGAGAATCCTCGACCGTGAGCCTGCGGGTCTTTGTACGGCCGCCCATCTTGCCGAAGATGTCGCCGATCGAAATCGCGCCCATCTGGGCCCCGGGCATGCCTGGTATTTCGAACATCGGGGTGCCACCCGAGGATTGCATTTCGAGTTCGATCTCCTTTTCGTTCAGTTCGCCGGAGCGCAACTTCTTGCGGAACGAGTCGCGCGTCGTGGCGCTGGAGTTCGCCCCGACCAATGCATCCAGCACCCGTTCTTCGGCGGCGAGTTGCGCGCGGGCTTGCACGTCCTTGCGCTTGCGCTCGCGGGTTTGCGCGATCGCCACTTCGACGAGATCGCGAATGATCTGTTCGACGTCGCGGCCGACATAGCCGACCTCGGTGAACTTGGTGGCTTCGACCTTGATGAACGGCGCACCGGCCAGTTTCGCCAGCCGCCGCGCGATCTCGGTTTTGCCGACTCCGGTCGGGCCGATCATCAGGATGTTTTTCGGCAGCACTTCCTCGCGCAAGGAGCCGGTCAGCTGCAGTCGTCGCCAGCGGTTGCGCAGCGCGATGGAGACCGCGCGTTTGGCGTCGGTCTGGCCAACAATGAAACGGTCAAGTTCGGAAACGATTTCGCGGGGGGAGAAGTCGGTCATTTGCCCTAGTTAGGTTTGAAAGGCTGCTGACACAAGCGCCGCTGGATCATCGGCTGCATCGGCAGTCTAATGCGCCCGGCGGCATTGTGCCCAATGGCGTTACGAATATCCAAGTTCAGCGGATCGTCTCGTCCCAGCCTCATGGGTCGCGGACCATCAGCAGAGCAGGACCATCGGGCGTTTCTACCGGGCCGTGCTTTTCAAATCCCGCCTTCTCGTAAGCACGAATAGCGCGAGTATTCGCCGGATCGGGATCGGTCACGACGCGTGGAAGTCCTTTCTCCAACAGATCGTCGACGAAGCAACGAATGAGAGCCGTGCCGTGGCCGCGTCCGATCATGTTTGGATCACCGATGAACAGGTCGATGCCGCGCGTGCCCTTGGGCTGCGTGCCTAAACCTGTATTCCAGTCCGTCAGATTGTAGCTTTGAAGATAGCCGAACGGATTGCCGGCCGTGGAAATGATGAATTGATGCATGTTCGCCTCAGTGAGGTCGCCGCTGACCAAGGCATATTGCTGTTCGGGATCGCCCCACCATTCCAGCACATGAGGCATTGCCAACCAGCGCTGGATCAGCGGTAGATCGGCCGCAACCATCGAGCGGAAGGCGTAATCCGAAGCCATCCCTTAGCCGCTTTGCAGGGTTTCGATGGTCACGTTGCGGTTGGTATAGACGCAGATGTCGGCAGCGATATCGAGCGAGCGGCGCACGATGCTCTCGGCGTCCTTTTCGGAATCGATCAGCGCCCGCGCTGCGGCAAGGGCATAATTGCCGCCGGACCCGATTGCCATCACGCCCGCTTCCGGCTCGAGCACGTCGCCGGTCCCCGTCAACACCAGTGAGACTTCCTTGTCGGCGACGATCATCATCGCTTCCAGCCGTCGGAGGTACCGATCGGTTCGCCAGTCCTTGGCAAGTTCGACCGCGGCGCGGGTCAACTGGCCCGGATATTGTTCGAGCTTGCTTTCCAGCCGCTCAAACAACGTGAACGCGTCTGCGGTAGCGCCCGCAAATCCCCCGATCACGTCGCCCTTGCCGAGCTTGCGCACCTTTTTGGCGTTGGATTTGATCACGGTCTGGCCGATCGAGACCTGCCCGTCACCGCCGATTACTACCTTTCCGGCTTTGCGGACCGTCAGGATGGTCGTACCGTGCCAAACCGGCGATTGGGGCTGTGATGCTTGCATAGAGGACCTCGGACTTCGGTCAGATTTAGTGACTAAGATGCGAGGTTACAATCAGGGTTGCCGCACGTGTTTCGGGCGAACTGGCAGCCGCCTCGCGAGCGGAGCGCGCGCCGAAGCTCGCGGGCATCGAAACCGGTCACCATAAGCCCAAGTTGGCTCTTTGCGGGCAGTCACGCAGTAGCGAAGGCAGGGGCGGCCTGTTAAAAGGGCGCGTTTTCGGCCGAGGGGACGGTCGATGGCTCGGCCAAGGGAAGCCCACTTCATGCGTAGCGCCACTGTCAAGCGCAAGACCAAAGAGACTGACATCGAGGTGACGGTGAACCTTGATGGCGCTGGCGTGTCCGAGATCGCGACCGGGATTGGCTTCTTTGATCACATGCTCGAGCTGCTGGCTCGGCATTCGCGGATCGATCTTACGGTCAAGGCGGCCGGCGACCTTCACATCGATCATCACCATACCACCGAAGATGTCGGCATCGCGTTGGGACGGGCGGTGAAGCAGGCACTCGGCACCATGGCGGGCATCACCCGCTACGCCTCCATCCACATGCCGATGGATGAAACCCTGTCTCGCGTCGTGATCGACATATCCGGTCGGCCGGTACTCGTGTTCAAGGTCGAGTTTCCGCGCGACAAGGTCGGCCAATTCGATACCGAACTGGTGCGCGAATGGTTCAACGCCTTTGCGATCAACGCTGGCGTGACTTTGCACGTCGAGACCCTATATGGCGAGAACAGTCATCATATAGCCGAATCCTGCTTCAAGGGTCTGGCGAGGGCGCTGCGCGCGGCGGTCGCGATCGATCCGAGAGCCGCAGGCGAGGTGCCCTCTACCAAGGGTCAGCTCGGCGGCTGAATCCTGTTCGCGGCGGAGAGGTGCGATGCCGGTTTACACAGTTCACGCTCCTGTAACGAGCAGCGCCGATTTGCTGGCGGCTGATCGCTTTGTTTTCGTTCGCGACGGATTCCATTTCTGGGCCGCAGTTTTGGGCATCGTCTGGCTGGCGTGGCATCGGCTTTGGCTTGTCCTACTCGGCTGGATCGTTCTGATGACGGCGATTGATTTCGGAATGACCAGGCTCGGACTCGAGGGAGGAACCATTTTTCTCACCGACCTGGTGCTGGCGCTGC
>NZ_DATEPI010000210.1:0-4840 GCF_035273305.1 Bradyrhizobium sp.
CCACTCTTGTGGGGAGGGTGGCGCGAAAGCGCCGGGTGGGGTTGGCAGCCGACAGACGGCGAGCACCCGATTGCGGAATCAGCCCCACCCGGCACATCGTTCGCAAGGCTCACGATGTTCTGTCCCTCCCCACGGAAGATCGGGGGAGGGATGAAGAGCGCCGATGCGGTTGCACTTTACGCAATGACCGCGCGAATAGTTCATGAGCACTTTTGTCTCTTCCTTGCGACGAAACACACACCTCCGCGATCTCGCGACGCGTTTGCGCCCGAGTCGGTGAAGAATGTTTCGCCCCCCGAATAGATGAGGGCGTGGGGAATGCCGGATGCTCGGTGCACCCGCAGCCTCGCATGCAAAATAAAAAGCATACGAGCATAGTCACCACAGGCTCACCGGATTCACCCGGCATTCCCGCACGCCATGGTTTTAACGGTTTCCTTCGTGATCTCCCCGGTGATCGGGCTTTCTTGTCACCGTCATCTTGCGAATGGGTGGCGTGTCCGCGCCCGGTTGGGCCGACACGCCTCCGCAAGACTTGACGCCAGCGTCGAGGCGTCAGGACCACACGACTTCGCCGTCCGCATCAGCGCCGTTCGTCCGCGCGCACCATGATCGCTCACGGCAAGCCGCCCTGCGATCTCGATTGCGCGCCGACGCTGCCGCGTCCATCGCATCCCGAGCCCAACGTTCGTGACGATCGCGAAACGCCCCTCATGCGGGCCGGGACAGCGCGGCTTATGGATTTGAAAACGGAAAGGAAATTATTTTTGCAACCGGGACTGGACAGGAATGTTGCGTGATTTGCCCGTCGGGCGATCAGCTTGCAACCTCCCAGGCGGATTGGCTGAAGGCGTAATCTGCCTGACCATCCGCGCCAAAGCAAAGTAAGATGGCGGACAGCACAACAGTCGGGGCGCTAAGCAGTATCGACCGAAACCAGGAATTCCTCGGCTTGTTCCCGCGTCGGGAAGCGGCCTACTTCGCGATAATCCGGATCGTGCTCGGCCGAGTCGGACGATCGAAATGCGATGAAACCATCAGCATCCTTGGCGACAATGTCGGTGAGGTTCTCGCTATCGAACGGCGACATGTCGCGCGCTTCGCAATGCGGGCACTCGTCGTCGCAGGTGCAGGACCACTCACCGGTCCATATCCGGCCGCAAGTGTCGCATCTATAGAAGTTCAGAAACCACGCCATGCGGGCGCTCCTATGATCGCAGACGATAGTTTCCGCGTGACATGAATTCGATAAAGCCGCGGTCGCGCAAATATTGAAGCTGCTGCCGTATCTTCGGCTTGACGTTCTGGTTGCCCGGATAAAGATCAGCGAGATGTCGTTCGAAGGCATAAACTTCCTCAAGGGTGAAATCACGTTTGCCGAGCGACTCCACGCATTTCATGACATCGATAAGCCAGCCTCTCGTCTCGGGAGATTCGCTTCTGAGAAAAAGCGTTTTCTGCCATTCCGCTAGAATAAGTTCTTTTTGTCGAACGACGCCGTTCTGCACAATCCGTATTTTGCCGGATTCTGGGACACGGCTGAGCAGGATGTTCGATCCTATCCAGCCCGCGCGCCGCGCGGTCGCAGCCAACGGCTTTCGTTCCTCTATGATTTCGCGAACGAAAAAATGCTTGGGCACGATGAACAGATTGACGACCGCGAGCGACTTGAGATCGTAATTCATCAGAAAGAGATTTGGGTTGTTGCTCGCAGCCAGGCGCTCGCATTTTGTTTTGAACGCGCCATCGACAACTCTGGTGCCAAACTTTCCCTTCTGACTCTTGAGTTCGAACTCTTCCTTGCAAACAGCACAAAAGAAGTCCGCAAGCGGACTATTGTTCGGGAAGGCGGCTATTTTGACGTTGCCGCAATGCGGGCAGTACACCCACGCGCTCACCCAGGCTTCCGTCCACGCGCGAGCATTTTGCGAGCCGCTGACGTAGGGCGATTGGGATTCCTCGAAGCCGAGTTTCATCGCTCCAAACTAGCTGAACTAGATTGAATTTCCAGTTCGCGGCGCGCCTACCGCTTCTTCCATCCACCGCGATGCCCCGGGGCGCCGCCGGTGGAGCGCGGGGCGGGGCCGAATTCGGGACCGGATTGGCGCGAGTCGGTTGGCTGAAAGATTTTGCTTCCGCTGCTCGGAGCGGTGTCATCGCGCGAGGGTTTGCGCGCGCCGCCGCGGCCCGGGCGGTAGGGCAGGGATTCCGGGCCGTGCATTTCGTCGAGATGCGGTTTGTGGATTTTGGAGGCAGCACTCCCACCCCGACCGCTTTCAGCGGTCGACCCTCCCCGCAAGGGGGAGGGAATTGGAGCACCGCCGCTCTGGCTTGGTCGTCCTGAATCACGAGCCGCGCTCGAGCGTACACTCCGCTTCTTCAGCGCGCCGGTCGGCAGGTTGGCAGCGTCGCCGTATTTCCGCGCGCCCGCATAGGCGCCGGCCTTGCCCTGCACGATGCGCTGCTTGGCCGTGGGATCGTCGACAACAGCCAATTCCGTAGCGCGCAGGCGCTTGACTTCGTCGCGCAACCTGGCGGCTTCTTCGAAATTCAAGTCGGCGGCGGCTTCGCGCATCCGGGTTTCGAGGTCGTTGAGCACCGTCTCGAAATTGTGCCCGATCGAGATGACGTCGTCGGCCATGCCGCCGTCGCCGATCTCCACCAGCACATGGTCGCGCTCGTAGACGCTATTGAGGATGTCGCCGATGGATTTCTTGATGCTCTCCGGCGTGATGCCGTTGGCGGTGTTGTATTCGACCTGTTTCTCGCGGCGGCGATCGGTCTCGGCGATCGCGCGCTGCATCGAACCGGTGATCTGGTCGGCATAAAGGATCACCTTGCCGTCGACGTTGCGCGCCGCGCGGCCGATGGTCTGGATCAGCGAGGTCTCGCTGCGCAGAAAACCTTCCTTATCGGCGTCGAGGATCGCCACCAGCGCGCATTCGGGGATGTCGAGGCCCTCGCGCAACAGGTTGATTCCGACGAGGGCGTCGAACGCGCCGAGCCGCAAATCGCGGATGATCTCGATCCGCTCAATGGTATCGATGTCCGAATGCAT
Organism: Bradyrhizobium sp.; assembly: GCF_035273305.1. Lineage (GTDB taxonomy): Bacteria > Pseudomonadota > Alphaproteobacteria > Rhizobiales > Xanthobacteraceae > Bradyrhizobium. The sequence goes on from NZ_DATEPI010000210.1 coordinate 3,059, forward strand.
GTAGCGGACCCGAATGCCCTGCTCGTGCAGATATTCGGTGAGGTCTTCCGCCATCCGCTTGGTCAGCACCGTGATCAGCGAGCGATAGCCGGCCTGCGCGGTAGCGCGGACCTCGCCGACGAGATCGTCGACCTGGGTGCGCGCCGGGCGGATATCGACCGGCGGATCGATCAGCCCGGTGGGGCGGATCACCTGCTCGACGAACACTCCGCCGCTCTCGTTCAGCTCCCACGCGCTTGGGGTGGCGGACACCGCGACCGATTGCGGGCGCATCATGTCCCACTCCTCGAAGCGCAGCGGACGGTTGTCCATGCACGAGGGAAGGCGGAAGCCGTATTCGGCCAAGGTAGCCTTGCGGCGGAAGTCGCCGCGGAACATGCCGCCGATCTGTGGGACGGTGACATGGCTTTCGTCCGCGAACACCAACGCGTTGTCGGGCACGTATTCGAACAACGTCGGCGGCGGCTCGCCGGGGCGGCGCCCGGTAAGATAGCGCGAATAGTTTTCGATCCCGGCGCAGCTTCCGGTCGCTTCCATCATTTCGAGGTCGAAGGTGGTGCGCTGCTCCAGCCTTTGCGCCTCCAGCAGGCGACCCTGATCGTTGAGTTGGTCCAGCCGCTGCTTCAATTCGCTCTTGATCGATTTGATCGCCTGCACCAGCGTTGGCCGCGGCGTCACATAATGCGAGTTGGCGTAGATCTTGATGAACTCGAGCTCGTCCTGCTTGTGGCCGGTGAGCGGATCAAATTCCTCAATGTTCTCCACGACATCCCCGAACAAATTCACCCGCCACGCGCGGTCTTCATAGTGCGCCGGAAAGATGTCGATGACGTCGCCGCGCACCCGGAAGGTGCCGCGGGTGAAATCGGCCTGGGTACGCTTGTACTGCAGCGCTACCAAGTCGGCGATCAATTGGCGCTGGTCGATGCGCTCGCCCTTTTTCAGCGCGAACGTCATGGCGGTGTAGGTCTCGACCGAGCCGATACCGTAGATGCACGAAACCGAGGCGACGATGATCACATCATCGCGCTCGAGCAGCGCCCGCGTCGCCGAGTGGCGCATGCGATCGATCTGCTCGTTGATGGAGGAATCTTTTTCGATGTAAGTGTCGGTCCGCGGCACATAGGCCTCGGGCTGGTAGTAATCGTAATAGGAGACGAAGTACTCGACCGCGTTATCAGGGAAGAAATTCTTGAACTCGCCATAAAGCTGGGCCGCGAGCGTCTTGTTCGGCGCGAGAATGATGGCGGGACGTTGCGTCGCCTCGATCACCTTGGCCATGGTGTAGGTCTTGCCCGAGCCGGTGACGCCGAGCAGCACCTGGGTGCGATCGTTGCGCTTGATGCCCTCGACCAGTTCGGCGATCGCGGTCGGTTGATCGCCTTTCGGCTCATAATCGGATTTGAGCACGAAGCGGACGCCGCCTTCGGATTTCTCCGGACGCGGCGGGCGGTGCGGCGTCCAGATTTTCACCTGGCCGTCTTCGCCCTTGAATTCGGGGCGGCCTTCGCGGATCAGATGTTCCAATGCATCGGCGGTCGCGGCAACGCCAAGCGCCTCCATCTTGTTGCGGGCCGGACGCGCCAGCGCGGCGGCGTCTTCCTCTTCGGTGGTGAAGCCGAGTTGCTTTGCCAATTCCGGATCGAGCGTCGGAACGGTCGCCGAGGTGCCGTAATTGGCGGGCGGAGCCTCGTCTAGGCCTCGGGCTGGTAGTAATCGTAATAGGAGACGAAGTACTCGACCGCGTTATCAGGGAAGAAATTCTTGAACTCGCCATAAAGC
>NZ_DATEPI010000211.1:0-13088 GCF_035273305.1 Bradyrhizobium sp.
AGCCGGCTCTCGCCAGAGTCTCGATATGAGCGCCGAGATTGCCATCGGTGGCGCCCGTCAGCCGCTTGAGGCGGGAGAATTCCAGACCGGGTGCCGCAGGCGGAATCGCGTTCAGCGCTGCCATGATCTTCAGCCGCAACGGCTGATGAATGATCTCGTCCAAGTCAGCCAATCCTCAGTTCCGGCGCATCCAGAGCCCGCCCAGGATCAATCCTCCGCCGTTCACCAGTGCCATCCACGGCTCGAACCAGTGGCCCAGGTAAAAGTAACCGACCAAAGTCAGCGCGGTAATCGAAAGACCGATTGCGACGTAGGCGTGCCCGATCCACAGCCCGGCAATGGTGTACACCAGCATGAAATACATCGCCCAGAACGTGCCTATCTGGCGCGGGGCCGTTACGTGACCGAGCCAGCAAGTGAACATCCCGAACGCGATGAACAGCAAAAACGCAATGAGGATACGGATATCGAAGATGCGGATGCCGGTTCTGGAGTAACCGATTGCGCTGATCGCGAATGAGCCCGCGATCCCCGCGAGGTAAACAGCAAGCCAGGAAAAGCCGGCGGAGCGTGGCCAGACAAAGGACGCGAGGTTGCCCGCCACGACCAGCACGCCCCAGGTGATGATGAACAGGCTGGAGAGCTGGTAAATCGTCGATTGCCGAACACGGCGCGCCACGGAATCGATATCGGACAGAGCGGAAGCCGCTTCCTTTGCGTCTATGCTCGTCATGATTTCAAACCTGCTGCCGCGATATAGTCCGCAACTATGGAAACGGCCGCGGGGTCGCTCACGATTCCCATGTGGTTGATGCCCTCAATCAGCTTCACTTTAACCGGTCGCGAAGCTCCGCGCACGGCCTCCGCATATTTGTCCGCCAGCATCAGCTCATCGTCCGCGCCCGCGATAATTGTCACCGGCCTGGTTGCGCCAGCGATGTCGGCGCGGAAGTCTGGATGATTGGCGAAATTCCGCATCAGCCGGTCGGTATAGGTCGGCACCAGAGTCTGGCTGGAATTCGGAGGCACCGCGAACGCCAGGGTGGGCAGCGCCTCGCAGCAGTGAATGCCTACGGCCCTGAGCGCTGACAGGGCGATAATGCGCGGAATAGCGGCGCTGGCCCAGCCGGAATTGGGACGGTTGGTCGGCGCGTTGTAGCCGAGATATGGAGCGAGCAGTACGGTCTGGTCAAACAGGTCCTGGACCGGCGAAGCGGCAACCCGCAACGCGAAGCCGCCACCGGAGGAGTGTCCGATCAGCGTCAGTAGCGCTGTGGCAGACGTCTTCCGGATGACGCCGACAAAGTCGGCGAGATCGTCCTCGAGCTGACCAACATAACCGATGTCGCCCCGCGTGCCTGACGTTCCATGTCCACGCATGTCGATTGCGAACGATTCCACTCCGCGCTTTGCCAGAGCAACGGATAGGGCATGGATTGAGCCCGCGCTCGAACCCGAAGAGCCGTGAATCACGACGGCTACCTGACCGCTGGCGCGCCCGAAGGGCGGATAATGGCGGAAGCCGAGGAAGGTCCCGTCCCGGGCCTGAAAACGCTCGATTGCAGGCAGCGTACTGAAATCCACGGATTTGCGGGCAGCCGAGATCGACGTCAGTTCCTGAGGCTGCCGGGGCGCCCGGGCAACCATTCCGGCCAGGACCAGACCGGCCAGCCCGAGAACCGCAAGGCATCCGATAGCGACCCTTAGGCTTGCTGAAATGATTTTTGCCGGCATGAAAATGCTCCAGAGTGCCAAATTTACTAGAAACAACAGAGTACTCTATATCATAGAGTCCATGGTTTGCAAATGCCGATTTGCGGTGGAGCCTGAAATTCCTACCTTGCGCAGACACTCAAAAACCTTGAATCGATTGGGCGAGATGACCGCCACTGAACCGCTGAAGAACGCGCCGGCATTCACGGTGTCCGAGCTGTCGTCCGCGCTAAAGCGGACGGTGGAGGATGCCTACGGTCATGTCCGCGTGCGTGGCGAAATCTCCGGCTTTCGTGGCCCGCATTCCTCAGGTCATTGCTATTTCGTGCTCAAGGACGAGAACGCGAAAATCGAGGCGGTGATCTGGAAGACCGCTCACGCTAGAATGCGTTTCAAGCCGCAGGAAGGCCTCGAGGTCATTGCCACCGGCAAACTGACTACGTATCCGGGATCCTCAAAATATCAAATCGTGATCGAGGCGATCGAACCTGCCGGTATCGGCGCTCTGATGGCGTTGATGGAGGAGCGCAAGCGCAAGCTCGGCGCGGAGAGATTGTTCGACGAAGCACGTAAGCAGCTTTTACCATGGCTGCCGGAAGTGATCGGTGTCGTCACCTCCCCGACCGGCGCCGTCATCCGCGACATCCTGCACCGCCTGCAAGACCGGTTTCCGCGCCGGGTGCTAGTGTGGCCGGTTCGGGTCCAGGGCGAAGGCTCCGCCGAACAGATAGCGGCGGCGATCCGTGGCTTTAATGCGCTTCCCCAACTCGGCAGAGTTCCGCGACCTGACCTTCTGATCGTAGCGCGCGGCGGCGGCTCTCTGGAGGACCTCTGGTCCTTTAACGAAGAGATTGTGGTGCGGGCCGCGGCCAACAGCATGATCCCGTTGATTTCGGCGGTTGGCCACGAGACCGATATTACGCTGATCGATTTTGCCGCCGATAGGCGCGCGCCCACCCCCACAGCCGCCGCCGAAATGGCAGTTCCGGTGCGAAGCGAACTCTTCATCGAGGTGGATGGGTTGGCGCGACGGAGGCTGCTGTGCTGGCAACGAGCCCAGGAAGCCCGCCGCAACGAGTTGCGCGCCGCCGCGCGCGCGCTGCCTGCCGCGGGCGAGTTGCTGGCCATTCCCCGGCAGCGGCTGGACAGCGTCACTGCTTCCCTGCCCCGGGCGCTGAAAGCGAACACACACGCGCATTTCCGCCGTTTTGCAGCAGCCAGCGCACGATTGACGGTGCGTGTATTGCGGGCACAGCTCACCCAAGCCCAGCACCGATTGATTGTAGCCGGCGAACGCATGACGCATTCGGGCCGCGGGCTGTTGGCAAATCGCAGGGATCGTTTTGCGGGACTTGCGATCAGGCTGCAGGCCTCAAAGCTCTCGAACGCGCAGGCGCAGCGTCAGAACATCGCGCGCGACCGCGAACGGGTGCTGCGGCTGGCCGAGCGCGCACGGCGCGCATTGTTGACGGCAACGCTGCGCCTTCAGGCGCGGGTTGCAAATAACGGTCAGCTACTGGGAGCGCTTTCCTATCGCGCCGTGCTCGCGCGCGGTTTTGCGCTGGTGCGGGATGCGGGAGGCCACGCCATCCACACTGCTGCCAGCGTCGCACCGGGCTCACGGCTGGACGTGGAGTTTTCGGATGGACGCATCGCGGCGACCGCGGATGGAAACCGCCCGGCGGCAACGAATGCGACAAAGGGTGTTTCGAGCGAGCCAAAGGCCGCCGTTGCGAAGCGCGCCATCAAACCGGCTGGCCAGGGAAGCCTGTTCTAGAGACGCAGGGTGCGTTCACCGCGCCAGCCATTCCGTGACGCGCTTTTGCGAATCGGCGCGCGCTTCCGCATCGGTACCGAGATGGCCGCGTTCCGGCACGGTACTATCGGACGCTCCCACAATCGCATGTAGCGGAAAGTTTGCCCGGTCAAAATCATGGTAGGCACCGGGATAGACGATAATCCGCGTCAAGGCGCTACGGCCGCGTGCGCCATCAACCATCTGACGGCACGCTGGCGGCGAACTGACGTCGTCCTTGGCCCCGATCAGAAGCAGCGTCGGAATTCTTGCGCTCCATCCGAGCCCGGACGAAATGCGGCAGTCCGGATAGAACGCGACCGCAGAGCGAAAGTCGGGCTGGATACCCCGTGAGGGAAGCTGCGGTCGTACCGCCCATAAAAGCGCGCTGGCGCCGTTGGCCCATCCCAACAGGCTAATGTGGTCGCGGGCCGCCCATGGTTGCTGCAACAGCCATTGCCTGGAAGCCATGATGTCGGCGACCCGTTCTCGGCGAGCATGAATCTTGTGCTCCTTCACACGACATTGCGGGCCAAGTTCACGCGAACCATAGGAGTCCGGCATCAGCACCGCGTTGCCTTCCCTGAGCAATTGCTCGGCCCATTCCCTGTAGCGCGGTTGGACTGGTTCGGAATGGCCGCCTAGCCCGCCGCAGCCGTGCAGCGCGATCACCACCGGAAACGGACCGTCACCGCCTGGCCTGTAAAGCTGTGCATGCAACACGCCGCTCTCGGAGGGTATATCGACCTCGTGCGGAGCGAGAGCCGGAGATGCTTGCGCTGCGCAGCCGAACAGCGTCAGAACTGTGATTGCTGATAAAAGTCGCATCGAAATTGCCGGATCGTCATCGCGCCTGATAACAGCGTTTCATTGCTCGCGGAACGCTAGCATGTGCAGGTCGCAAATTTCATCACAAATAGGTGGGTTTGACGAGCGGACAGCATGACCTATTTATGCTAGAGCGCGTTACGAAACGGGCTGCTCGGCGGCCATGAAGAACGTATCGGAGACGTCATTCGTGCTGAATAAATTCGGCCCCTCGGGACATGGTGAAGCACAGGTACAATATCTTGACGGCGACTTCCGCGTGATTTCGCCGGGGACCTATGTGCGCTGTGCCGTGACGGATGTCCGAATACCGCTGGACGAGCTCAAATACTGGAGCGTCGATCTGCAGGAACCTTACGCGCTCCCGAGCGCGGTACTGCAGCGGCATTTCCCGGCCGCCGCGTCAAAAACGCGGGCTTAGCTGCTGCCGCGAAATTTTTTCGCACGCGCCTGAAACAATCGATCCGCGACGAACGCGCGCACTCGCGACGGTTCTTCGAACTCTAACGTTATAGCAAACGGCACGATCTGCTGTGCCTCGACGCTCCGAAGCCGCACCATATCCTTTTCGGTCGTTACCAATGTCAGTGCGTCCTGCTTCGCCTCGGCGATCAAGCCTTCAATGTCATCTTTGGAAAATGGACAATGATCCGGAAACGCTCGCTCTCTCGCGACCTCGATCCCGAAATTGCGGAGCGTCCTGAAAAATCGTCCGGGATCGCCGATACCGGCGAAAGCCAGCACCCGCTTACCGCGGACAGTTGCCAGAGATGCCTCATGCGGTCTGATTTGCGCCGATAGCACCGGCCTGCCGTGCGCGGCAACGGCATCCGCAACAGCTGCGGCGGCAGAACCGCCGCCGATCACGATGAGCGCGTCGGTGCGGGCAAGTTGCGGCCGCAGCGGCGCTCGTAACGGGCCGGCGGGGAACACCTTGCCATTGCCGAGGCCACGCTCGGCGTCGATCACGATCAACGAGGCATCCTTCGCGATCGCGGGGGTCTGGAAACCATCATCCATCAGTATTGCGCTGGCATTCCGGGCCCGGGCCAAAGCCACGCCATCGACGCGATCGCGCGAGACGACCACCGGGACAGTTCCGGCTAGCATAAGCGGCTCGTCGCCGACATCGGCAGCTTCGTGGACCAAGGGATCAACGAGAATGGGGCCGCGCAATTTTCCACCATACCCGCGGCTGAGTACGATCGGGGTCTCGCCGATATCGCGCAGCAGCTTGGTCAACGCCAGAACCAACGGGGTCTTGCCGGCGCCGCCGAGGTGATAGTTGCCGACACAGAGCACGGGAACGCCGGCATCAAAGCCCGTGCGAAGCATTCGGCGACCGGTGATCATGCCGTAGAGCGTGCCAAGCGGGCTCAGCAATAAGGACATGAGAGACGGTGGCCGGTACCAGAATTCCGGCTCACGCATTCGCCGCTCCCCTTTCGAGCTGCACTTGCAACAGGTACGGCTCAAGCGCGGTCAGCGTCCGATCGAGCGCGCCGCCAAGTTCTCCGACCACCTGCGCCGCGGCAGCAACCGATGCCTCCCGTGCCGCAGTGTCCGCCAGCAGCTGCCCCAGCTGTTTCACCAGCGCCTCCGGCGTTTCGGCTCTTCTGGCGCCGCCGGCATTGTCCAGCGCATCATAGATATCGCTGAAATTGAACACGTGAGGTCCATGCACAATCGAAGCGCCGAGCTTCACCGCTTCGATCGGATTCTGCCCGCCATGTTCGATCAGGGATCCGCCCATGAAAACGATCGGGGCAAGCCGGTAGAATAATCCGAGTTCGCCCATGGTATCGGCGATGTAGACGTCAGTGGTCGCGCTTGGGAGTTCCTCGCGCGAACGCACAGCCACGTGGAGCCGGGACGCGGGAATGCTCCGGGCAATGGCTTCGCCGCGCTTGTGGTGCCGCGGAACGATCACGGTCAATAGCGACGGAAAGAACCGCGCAAGCCTCCGGTGCGCCTCAAGCAAAATATCTTCCTCGCCGGGGTGAGTAGAGGCTGCCACGATGATTGGGCGGCCGCGCGTCATGGTCAGCAGCCGATCCAGTTTGGCCGGATCGGCGGGCGGCGCCGGTACATCCAGCTTCAAATTGCCGGTGGTAACCACGTTGAGGCTGCCGAGCGCGGCAAAGCGTTCGGCATCGATTTGGGACTGCGCTAGGCAGACGTCGAATCGGCCAAGCAGTGCGGAGATCGTCCCGGCGAATCTGCGCCAGCGCGGGAAGGACCGATGCGACATGCGGCCGTTGATCAGGACCATGGGCAGCCGACGTTCCGCACTCGACAGGATCAGGTTCGGCCAGAGATCGGATTCGATGAACAACGCAAGGCTTGGCTGCCAGTGATCGAGAAAGCGGGCCACATAACGGGGTGAATCATACGGTAGATATTGGTGAATGATGTCCGGCGGGAATCGTTTGGCAACGATGGCGGCCGACGTAACCGTACCCGAGGTCAACAGAATGCGCAGATCGAGCGCGCGCAACCTTTCAATCAGAGCCGCCGCCGCCAGCACCTCTCCGACGCTCGCGCCATGAATCCAGACCAATGGTCCGTGCGGCCGAATGTCCTCGCTCATGCCGCGGCGCTCGTCGACCCGTGCCGGATCCTCCTTGCCCTTTTTCAGCCTGCGATTGATGAGCACCGGCGCGAACGGCACCACGGCTGAGGACAGTGTCTGGTAAAGCCGCAGTGTCATCGGCAGTGAATTAGCCATAGGCGGCCTGTTCCGGACGGCCGACCTGCGCGTAAGCGCGACGGGTCGCTTCGTTCAAAGTGGCTTCCAGCTTTACGCGCAGTGATTCCATGGTCGCGGAATCCGCGTCCGCCGGCACGAAAATCTCTTCGATGCCCACCAACGCGCCCCGCCCGAATGGCAAATTGATGGTAGTGCGATCCCAATTCTTCAACCTGAGGAAACGGCTGGTCGCCATCGCAAAGGGCATGATGGGCCGTCCGGATTCGCGCGCCAGCATGATGATGCCCAGTCCCGCGACACGCGAGCGCTTCGGCACGTCGGCGGTAACAGCGACGTTATAGCCGTCCTCCAGCGCACGTACCATCTCCTTGAAAGCTCCGACGCCGCCTTTGCGATGAAACGCGCCGCCGTGATCTCCGGAACCACGAATAGTACCGATGCCGAGGCGCTCGGCGGCGATCGCGTTGAATTCGCCATCGCGATGCCGCGATATAAGCACCTTGGCCCGATGACTTTCTTTGGTCTTGATGAACGGTGTCATGAAATGCTGGCCATGCCAGAACGCAAAGATCGCGGGCTGCTGCGGTTCGACACGTTCATATATGTTAGGCGGGTCGATAGTGAATTTGTTCGTGCGCCAGACAATCCGGAGGTACTCGGCGGCGAGAAATCCGACCGCGCGCTGGACGCGGCTGCTGCGCAGCAGATTGCGAACCAGCTTTTTCAACTGGGCTTCGCGTCTTGACCTGGATCGAGCAGCCGGTGGAGGTGCACGATGAAATAGCGCATGTGAGCGTTATCCACAGTCTGTTGCGCCTTCGCCTTCCAGGCCGCGTAAGCGGTCGCGTAATTAGGGAAGACACCGACGACTTCGACCTTGTCCAGATCCTTGAACTTGGTGCCACCGAGATCCGTCAGCTCGCCCCCGAGAACCAGGTGAAGCAGTTGCTGCTGGGCACTATCCGCCATGATTCCCCTTCTAGCACGGTGCCGCGAGGCAAGCTTTGCAAAACGCGTCGGTGTTCAGGGGACTGGCTGTCGTCGAAAATGCTCGACGATGCGTGCATGACGATCGCGGCCCGCAGCCACGAGCATACTATGCCCGACTTCGCGGCGATTGTAGACGAGCGCATCCCCCGATAACGCGGTCATGTTACCATCCGCTTCCTGCACGATCAAATTGGCCGCGGCAAGATCCCAGTCACGGCTTTGTCCACCGGCAAAAGCGGCATCCAGGCTTCCCTGCGCGACGCGGCAAAGCCGAAGCGCCAGCGATCCGATTCGGGGATGCAGGATAATTTCATGTTCGGAAAACCTGAGCCGCTCCACCAGTGGCTTCGGCCCGGCGATGCGGGCAAAATCCAGCTCCGCGCCTTGTGTCACATGCACCCGCAGACTGTTGAGCACGGCACCCTGCCCACGCGCGGCAAAGAAGAACTCCTCGCTCGCAGGGGCAAACACGGCGGCCAGCACCGGTAAGCCATGCTCTACCAGTGCCACGCTTACGCACCAGTCTTCGCGGCCGGCGAGATATCCACGGGTGCCGTCTATGGGATCGACGATCCATACGAAACGCCTGGCAAGGCGCGAATTGTCGTCGACGCTTTCCTCGGAGAGCCAGCCATAATCTGGTGTGGCCGAGCGCAGCCGCTTTTCAAGCAGGTCGTTAACGGCAATATCGGCCTCTGAAACCGGAGACGAGGCGCCCTTGGTCCATCTCTTCAATTCGGTTCGAAACAGCGAGAGCGCCAGCGCGCCTGCCTCGTGCACGGTGTCCTTTAGCAGCGCCGCATCGCGGATCAGAAATTCATCGCGCGCGATGCCTCCGCTAACGTCCGCCAACCGTCAACCCCTCTATGCGCACAGTTGGAGCATTGACGCCGTAACGGAATTCCAGATCATTGGCAGGCGCCAGCGTCTTGAACATTTCGAGCAGATGGCCGGCGATCGTGACTTCGCTCACCGCAAAGGTGATCTGGCCGTTCTCGATCCAAAAGCCGGACGCGCCGCGGCTGTAGTCGCCGGTCACGCCATTGACACCGGAGCCGATCAGGTCGGTGACATAGAACCCCTGCTTGATATCGGAGATCAATTCGGTCGGGCTCGGCTCGCCCGCTTCGAGGTGCAGGTTATATGGCCCAGGTGACGGTGACGATGATACTCCCCGATGGGCATGGCCAGTGGTGACCAGTCCGAGTTCACGCGCCGTGGCGCAATCCAGCAGCCAGGACGTCAGCACGCCCTCGTCGATGATAGCCAGTTTTTTGACTTTCACGCCCTCGGCGTCAAACGATTGCGAGCGCAAGCCCCGAACCCGCAATGGATCGTCGATAACGCGAATGTTCTTGGAAAACAGCTGCTGCCCCAGACGATCCCTCAGGAAACTGGTTTTGCGTGCAATCGAGGAGCCGTTCACCGCGCTGATCAGATGGCCGACCAACGAACCGGACACTCGGGGATCGAACACCACCGGCACCTTGCAGGTCTCAACCTTGCGCGGATTGGCGCGGGCCACCGTGCGCTCACCGGCCTTGCGGCCAACGCTCTCAGGCGAGGCGAGATCGGAAGCATGCGGCGCGGTCGTGAAATCGTAGTCACGCTCCATGCTGGTACCATCACCGACGATGGCGGTCATGGCGATGCCCTGGCTCGAGCGCAAATACGAGCCCTGGAAGCCCGTGGAGGTCACCAGCACCATGCCAGCGATACCCGTTGACGCTGAAGCGCCGCCCGATTTAGTGACGCCCTTGACCGCGAGCGCCGCAGCTTCGGCTTCCGCGGCGCGACGTTCAAGCTCCGATGTGGTGGGCACTTCGGGGTCAAGCAGATCGAGATCGGGAAATTCGCGCGCCAGCAATGACGGATCGGCAAGTCCGACGTACTTGTCATCGGGCGCGACACGCGCCATCGCAACCGCGCGTTCGGCGAGCTTGGCGATGCCGTCGCCGCTGATATCATTGGTAGAGATTACTGCCTGTCGCTGCCCTACCAGCACTCGCAATCCGATATCGTCACTTTCCGAGCGTTCGGATTCTTCAACGCGACTGTCCCGCAGTTCGATGCCTTGCGAAATACCGCGGACCGCAACGGCGTCGGCAGCATCGGCGCCGGCGCGTTTTGCCGCCTCGACGAGCCGTTGCGCGAGGGCACTCAAGGCGGATTGATCGAAAAGGTCTGAGGCAGCGGATTTCGGCGAATGCGCTGAAGTAGCGGATGGTGAAGAGATCACGAACAGAATCCGGCGATGAAAGAAGATTGACGGGGGCGCCATGCAAATCAGTGAGTCCTTGAAATGTGCCCGATTCACAATGATTTCAAGCAATATTACTCACTTGAAACGAAAGATTTTCGGTCCCACCGCAATCTTCCGTCAATCATGTGAGCCAATCCGTTGTCAAGCATGTGGATGAAAGCAGTCGGAGTGACACCCAGTTAACCGAGCTTTTTAAGCGGTTTCGCAATGGCCTCTGGCAAACTCGCCTTATCGACCGGGGAGCATAATTCCGGCGGGGAGACAAGCCGTGAGGCGTCAAACAAAAACGGGCGGGATCAATTCCGCCGGGTCGAGCCGCGTGTTGCGGCTCGACCCTCTTTCCTTACCGGTCAGCTTCGATGCGCATGACATACGCGCGGACGGCGGCGTACGGAGTGTTGAACTTCATCGCGAACGCGTTGTGTTGCGTCGTGCCGTCCACGGCATGCGAATGGCGGTCAACGTCCGCGTACGCGATTTTCGCGGCGTTGCGCTGCGCGATGTCAACGACGCGCAGATGCTGGTGCTGGCGCATCGCGATCCTTCCTTGACCATTCCGCTCTGCGTTAGTTCCGATCCCGACGAGATCGCGACCGCCTGGCAGATGTGGAGCGACATCTTCGCGCTTCCGCAATTGCATGAAGATGTCCGTGAACCGGCTCCGAGGCGGCGGCGTCACAATGCGATCCGCGCGAGGCGTCCGAAATTCTTGGTGCGAAGGCGCTGCGGCGATCTGCTCAACGCTGCCAACATTCATCAGGGCGAACGCGAGATCATCGCGCGAAACTAGCGAATTGATTTCGCCCGCGCGGCGCTAGATGCGGCGTTTTTCTTTCTATTGGTGCGGCAGCGTTTTACCCGACTCGCATCGCGGCATCGGCGAGCAGGCCAGCAAACAGCAGCAGTCCCGCATCGCGGTTGGACTTGAATAGCTGCAAGCACCGAGCGGGATCACCGATCTGGAACCGGCTAATCTGCCAGGCGAGATGGAGGGCGAACGCCGCCAGCCCGACCCATGCTGCCAAGCCGGCGCCGGCAAGCACGAGGGACAAACCGATCAAGACGACAGCCAGCCCATAAAACGCCAGCAACGCTTGAGACGTGCGGGCGCCAAACAGCCGCGCGGTCGACTTGATCCCAATCAGCGCGTCATCTTCCGTGTCCTGGTGCGCATAGATCGTGTCATAGCCAATTACCCACGCGATCGAGCCGGCGTAGAGCGCGATTGCGGTCGCATCAATCCGACCGAGCGTCACCGCGAAGCCCATGAGTGCGCCCCAAGAGAAGGCCAAGCCCAGCACGATCTGCGGCCACCACGTAATCCGCTTCATAAATGGATAGACCGCGACGATGATCAGCGAAGCGATTCCGATCGCCATTGCGAAGCGATTGAACTGCAGCAACACGAAAAGACCAATCAAAGCCTGAGCGGCCAGAAAAAACACAGCCTGGCGCACGCTCACTTGCCCCGCGGGGATAGGCCTCGAACGGGTTCTTTCTACTCTTGCGTCCAGATCGCGATCGGTGATGTCGTTCCAGGTGCAGCCGGCACCGCGCATCACGAAAGCGCCGATCAAGAACAAAGTAATGATGCGGGGCAATTGGCCGATACTGTTCGCAATTCCAGCGGCGAGCGCCGCGGACCACCAGCATGGCAACAGCAACAGCCATGAGCCGATCGGCCGATCGAAGCGTGCGAGCCGCAAATAGGGCCTGGACCATCGCGGCGCGCGGGTGTCAACCCAGTTGCCACTGGCATCAGCAACGCGGTTCGCCGCGTCGCTCATGCTTTGGGGATCATCGGGTGAGGACGTTGCCGTTCAAGGTGTCGAACGTGCTGCCGCCCTTCTTGGTCACCGTCGCTTCCGGAAGCGCGGCCGACGAACCAAGCACTTCGCTCAGGCTGGGGCCGGCTGGCGCTCTTTGCTGGGCTTGCTGCGCGGCCGCACACACCTGTTTCTGCATCTTGTCCGTATTCTTGTGCCCGTTCTTTAGCTGGTCGGCGATCTGCGGCGGAATCCCGCATTTCGCGGAGTTGCTCTCCACATAACTGATCATTTTGATCTCGGCCTGGCCGAAATTCTTGATCAGCTTGCAGGCCTCCTCCGGGGAGGCGTGACGTTCACTGGCGGCCTTGATTAGCTTGCCACGCTTCTCCGCCTCCTCCCGCAACGGCACGAACGCTTTCATGCACGCCTCAGCGGCGGCCCCACCCTGCGCTGGCGCAGCCGGGCGCTCGAAGGCCGAGCCAGTAACTGGGGCCGCACCGTGCGCCGGAAATGAGCTAGGAGCGGCGCTGATCGAGGCGGTCGGGGCGGCGCCATTGACCGGTGGAAATGCGGGATCGTTCTTGATGAGGGCTTGACCCGGTAACGGCGCCGGAAACGCGCCCTGCGCCCGCACCTGACCGACATGGACGGCTAGAACCGCCATGGTGAGCGGCACAATCAAACGGCGCATGATCAAAGGCAGTTCCTCCGGCAAGCTCATACGGTCCCGAACTTCTACCCGAGAGAAGAGTGATTTCGACCACCGCTTTTTACGATTCCTGCCGCTTCTTAACAACCCGGCGAATTTGGCAACAGCGCGACGCTAGACCGCCCCTTCAACCAATTATTGAGGCAATTTTGCTCGATTGGGCTAAAAGGCGGCCGGAATTGGAATGTCGAGCATGCCGCCACATGATTTTCGCCGGCCCCGGTTGTTCGTCGACGCGCCTTTGGCGGCGGGCAGAACTGTTACGCTTGACCGCGACCAGAGCAATTATCTCGGCAACGTGCTGCGTCTTG
>NZ_DATEPI010000212.1:0-10550 GCF_035273305.1 Bradyrhizobium sp.
AGACGAAACGCCCGACCGCGCCGCCAACGAAGTGCTGCCGGTCGCCACCGCTGCCGGCAGCAGCACCTGAAGTTTTTAGAGCGCTTTTGAGCGAGGTGGACCTCGGTTCGCGTGAAAGCGCGCCAGAAGAATAGGCTAGAGCAGGGCATGGCGCGGCAAGCAGCCAAGCGGACGGCGTGTTCAGCCTGAAGAAGTTGTTACTGGCCGTGCTCGCTCAAAACCTTGAGGCAGGCCTTGCTCAGCCGGGCACGATTTTGCTTCAGGCAAGCCAGCACGACCTGGTCGCCTTCATTCATGTGAGTGCGGCAGTGGCGCGAGACGTCGCGCGCGCAGGCATCGTGCTCTTTCTGCTGGGCTAGGGCGGTCGACGCCATCAGGGCGAGCGGTACAATAAGCAGGTATCTGGCCATGATGTTACGCCTCGCCGTTGCCTAGCCTTGTAGCTTTGTAATTCGGTCAGATCAGGGCGGCAACGCATTTGTGCCACGCTTTGAACTTCGGCAACGGCGAAATGGCGTTCGAGGCGCCCTATTTGTGAGCGGAACAGCGCCGCATTGATGAGGCGTTAACAACTATTTCCCATTAATGGTCTAGCGAAAACGCTGGGCATTTCGGGAAAGAGTAACCATGCGCAATGCGCTAGTTCTGATGCTGGCGAGCTTCGTCTTAGCCCTTGTCATTTCGGGCATCTGGCTCTGGACCTCCTCGCCGCGGCTGGAACTGGCCGCCCCGAACAGCGTCAGCGTCCCGGCAGCGCGGCTTGCGGCGTCTGCGCCCGGCAAGCAGATTTCTCCGCGCGAGGATGTTGAGGTCACCGCAGCGATCGCGGAGCCGGCCCCGGTTGCCATGCCGCAGCCAAATACCGCCTGCGTCAATCCGGATGCGCTCGGCGTGAGCCGCGTCGTGGAAGTCGACACCACCGGTGGGCCCGGATTCGGCTTTCAGCATTTCAAGCAGCTCGATTTCCTGACCGACAAGGAAGTCGTGCTGACATTCGACGACGGTCCGTGGCCGGGCAATACGCCCGCGGTGCTGAAGGCGCTTGCGGACGAATGCACCAAGGCTGTGTTTTTTTCGATCGGCAAGCACGCCACCTACCATCCCGAAATACTCAAGCAAGTGGCTGCGGCCGGACACGCAGTCGGCGCCCATACCTGGTCGCATGCGAACCTCAATGGCAAGAAGATGACTGAGCAGCTTGCCAAGGACGAGATCGAAAAAGGCTACAGCGCCGTCAAGCTGGCGCTGGGTGCCGAGCCATCGCCGTTCTTCCGGTTTCCGGAATTGCAGCATCGGCCCGGCGCGATGACCTATCTTGGCACCCGGAACATCGCGATCTTTTCATGCGATCTGGATTCCTTTGACTTCAGGGCCAAGGACGCTGCGCAGATCGTCAATACCGTCATGACCAAGCTCGACAAGCAGGGCAAGGGCATCATCCTCATGCATGATTTCCAGAAGCACACCGCCGAAGCCTTGCCCAGCCTGCTTCAGCGTCTGAAGGCCGGGGGCTACAAGGTGGTGCAGATGAAAGCGAAGGCGCCGCTGCAAACGCTGCCCGAATACGACGAGGCTGTTCTCAAGCAAGTCAAATTGCCGGTCGCCAGCCCGCGTTCGGTGAGCAGCGTGGTGCAGACGGTTTCCAGGTAACCCCCTTCAGCATTTGACGCCGCCCTCATATCAAGCGCTGCGGGGGCAAGCGCCTCCGCGCTTGACGGTCTCACTGCGCGTCGGCGATCGCGGGTGAGATTTTGCCTCGAGCGCGGAAGGTTTGCTGATCCCGGAAAATTCCTCCCACGCAGCCTCGGACGACCAGCTGACATAGCGGACCACAGCGACGGTCAATCCGAGCAGGACCAATATCTGCAGGATCGCAATCCGCGCAATGCCCGGCCAGTCGAAACCGCGAGTTGGTAGGCTCTGGTTGTCACGTACAGACATAGATGCCTCCTGTAAGCAGGCTCGCTCGGTCTAATAAGCTGATTGCGAAATTCCGATGTGAGCGGCTTCACATTTCTCAGGAACGTGAAGCCCGAGCCTGCGACATTATCGCGCGTGAAGCGGACGATGTGCGGTCAGTCGAAGCCGCCGATCGAGACCAAAGCGGCGGAAGGAAAGCACGGGAGTTACCTTGGTCTGGTGTGCCGATCCTTGCTTTCGCTCGCTATCTCGGTTTGCAAATCACGGCCGCAAGGTTCGCGTCCGATTGTTCGAGTGAATTGACCTGCTTCAAAACAACGTTCGCTTCGACCCGCTTATCGGCCGCCATCAACTGGATGGCTTGCCTCATGAGTTTATCGCGTTCCGGAAACGACGACGTCGCGAGCGCAGCCTCGCAATATTTCTCGATTGATTTGATCTCGTGCGACTTTGGCTTGCGAAACGCTGCGCGAGTTGCTTGGAAAGCAACTTCTTGCGACCAGGCGTTCGCAATCGATATCGCGACGACTAACGCTAGTCCGATCATGCCGGCAAAATATCGCATGGCTCATACCGTCCATTGGCCCTGCGCCAACATCGGAAAAAAAATAATTCCTGTTCGGTGGCGCGGCTGCGTTTGTTCTTGCTAGAACTGTCGGAAAGCTTTGCAAGGTAATTATGGCGGGCAGAGGCGAACGATCGTGCGCACCCGAGCGACCCCGGAGCGACTGAGCACATTCTCCGATGGCGTATTCGCCGTCCTTATCACCGTGCTGGTGTTAGAACTCCGCCCGCCGGAGCAACCAACCTTTCAGGCGCTGATGTTGTTATGGCCGACCTGGCTTAGCTACGCTGTAAGCTATGTTTTCATAGCTATCGTCTGGGCCAATCACCATCATCTCATGCGCTATGCCACAGAAGCGACGCCCCGCTTGATGTGGTTTAACTTCGCGCATTTGTTTTCGGTTTCACTACTTCCGCTCTCCACCGCGTGGATGGCCGTGAGTGAACTCGCGCCGCAGCCTGTCGCATTTTATGCGGCGGTATTCTTTCTCGTAAATGCGACATACATATTTCTGATCCGCGAGCTGGTAGACGGCGCGCCAGGCGACGAAGTGCCAGCGACTGTGCGCAGGATCATGCACATCCGATCGGTCGTCACGCTGTGCCTTTTCGGGGTAGCAATCTTTGCGGCCCTGAAATTCCCAGTGCTTGGACTGGGAATCTGTTGTTGTTGCCTGATCGTCTATCTGAAGCCCGAGGCACCGTGGACACGGTAAGTATCTTGCTAGTGGTGTGGTGTTGGCACCATCTGGGAATGTCCGAATGGGAGCGCAGGCAATACATGATCTATCCCGCGACCAAGCTCGAAAGCACTGGAAGGCTCGATGACATCGGCGCGGAAGCGTTCAGCGCGATTCGTGCCGCCCGGCAGATATCACCATTTTCCTCTCGGCCCGGCGGATTGGCTGTCGATCAGGCCTATCGGGTGACCCCCTTGGTCAAGCGAATGTACGAAGCGAGCGGCTCAAACGCGGTCGGCCGCAAGATAGGCTTCACCAATCGGACGATCTGGGCGCAATACGGGGTTTATGCGCCGATCTGGGGCTATTTATTCGAGCGCACTGTTTATGATCTTGCCGCGATCGCAACGTTGCCGCTCTACGGGTTTGCCGAGCCACGCATCGAGCCGGAGATTGTGTTTGGCCTGTCTGCGGCGCCCTCGGCTGAAATGGACGAGAGCGCCTTGAGCTCCTGTATCCAATGGGTCGCACTAGGTTTCGAGATCGTGCAGTCGATCTTTCCGGGCTGGAAATTTTCTGCGGCTGATACGATTGCTGCCAACGGCCTGCATGGGGCTCTGTTGATTGGCCCTCGTCATCCGTTCGCGCCGAAGGCTGCGGAATGGCAGCGTACTCTTTCTGTTTTCGAAATCGATCTAAGTTGTGACGGTCGACTGGTCGATCATGGCCAAGCTGGAAACGTGCTGGATGGGCCGCTTTCCGCGCTTGGGCATTTGGTTCAGTTGCTGGCGGACGATCCGCTCAATCCACAGCTCGCGGCCGGTGAAATAGTGAGCACTGGCACCTTGACCAAGGCCATGCCGATCATCCCGGGGCAGACCTGGAGCGCTAAGCCAGCCGGTATCGCGCTTGATGAAATCCAGATCGGTTTTGTCTGACACATAGTGAGCGGTCGATATCGCCGATCGGCACAGCGGACCGACTGCGGTTGGTGCCGCAAACAGGATTCGAACCTGTGACCCCGTCATTACGAATGACGTGCTCTACCAGCTGAGCTATTGCGGCGAACCAATGTGGCGCATTCAGCAGACGGTCGAAAACGCACGGACCTGATATCGGTCACGGTCCGATTTTGCAAGAAAAAGGCGGCGGCGCGAGGGCAGGGACCGCGTCCTGACGCGTTTTCCCGGCGCGAACCGACCAGGAAGTTGGCTCGAAACGTTGCTCAGCCGCCCCAGCGGGAGAGGAAACCGCGCCAGCCGCCGGCCTGGCCCTGCGACGGACCTAGGCGCTCGGCGAATTCGTCAGCCGCGGGCTCGTCATCGATGCCGGGATCATCGGGCGGCCGCACGATCGGAATTACAGGCGGAACGCTGGGTGACGCGGACTTCGGCATCTCGTGCCGCTGCCGGAAAAGTGGAGCGGCCGTCACGGTTTCAGCTTCGGCCTGAACCGGCGCCGATGCTGCCGGCGAGGCGGCGGCGGGTTGGATCTCAGCAGGGTTTGGCGGAGAGTGCGACTGCGAATTGGAGTTCAGCGGCGAATTGTCTTGCGCCGTGACCGGCTGTAACGGCGGTTCGCGCGGTGGCTCGACGAGCGGTGTTGACGTCAGCTCGTTGAATTCGGCGGTTTCGATTGCGGCATTCTTCTCTGAAGGCAATGCCGCCAGTGGCGTCTGCCATTGAAACGCATCGAGCCGGCCCGAGACGGGCGAGACCGGCCGCCATCGATCGCTGACATAACCATCCGCGGTCCACACCGGATCATGCAACGCCCGCACCGCGCGCAAGGTCCAGGCCCGCGCCCGACCGCTGTCGCCATGCTCGTTGCGCTCGATTTCCGCCATCAGCATGGCTACGCGCTGCGTAGGCGCGGCGATGAATGGCGCCAGCGCCTCGCGCGCGCGGGCAAACTCCGAAGCGTCGATGGCGGCGCGAGCGACAGCCAAAGCGCTCTCGAGATGACCGGGTGCTTTCGCAGCCAACGTCTCGATCCGCACCAGCCGCTGACGGGCGGAGTCGCCGAGCCTGACATGCGCATACGCATCCGCGAGATCGGGGTGCGGTTGTGCGAGCCACGCGGTCTCCACGATCCGCATCGCACGCCGGACCTGATGCGCCTCGCTTTCATATTTGCTGGCGAGCACGGCGGCCGGCACCAGGGTTGGCGCGAGCTTTATGGCTTCCATCACGCTGTCGCGCGACCGATCACGGTCGACATTTTCCAATTCCAGCGCGCGCGCCGTCAATAGAACGCCGCGCTGCCGCCGATACGCTGGCTTGTCGATCAAGCCGGATGAGAGATTGGTATCGAGAATTGCCAACGCGCCGTTCCAGTCTCCCCTTGCGCAGCGAAATCCGAGCACCGCATGCGAGGCCCAGGTCGAAGCTGGCGCAAGCTTCAGCGCCTCTTCGGCGATCATCACCGCGCCGACCGGATCGTCAGCGCGCTGCGCCTCGATGAACAGCCCGCGTAGCCCCAATAGCCGGGTCTCTTCGCGTTCGGCCATCGCGCGGAACGCGTCCTTTGCGGTTTCGCGGTCGCCTTCAAGCTGGGCCGATTGCGCGTGCAGCAATAGCGCCAGCGGATCGTTTGCGGCATGCCTGCGGGCTGCGTCGGCATGCGCGCGGGCGGCGGCGGCATCGCCATGTCCGATTGCGAGCAACCCGTGTGTGATTGCGTGCCGACCCCTCGCCAGACGCCGCTCCCGCCGGCTGCGCCGCAGTTTTTGCGGAGCGCGCCACAGCCCCCGCAAAATGCTCCACACGACAGTCGCCGCGACGATGGTGACGCCAAGCGCCAGCGCGAAAACCGGCAAGGAGGTTTCGAGCCTCCAGCCGTCCCATGACAGCATCACATTGCCACTCTGATCGGCTATCCAAGCCGCACCCGCCGCGGCGGCAGCAATCAACAGCAGAAAAACTACGATCCGGTACATGGAATTCCTATTGCGCTGGTTCGGCGAGCGTCGTCATGGCCGCGGCGACGAACTGATGCGATGCTGCGAGCGCGGCATCGCGCTCATCGGATTTCTCGATCCAGCTTTGTGCGGCGACGCGATCGGCCGGCGCGAGCGTCTTCAGCTCACGCCGCGCTTCGCTGTAGTCGTTTCGCAGCGCAGCCGCAGTCACGCGTGCAACAACATTGCCGCGCTCGTTGCCGACCGTGTTGGTGCGCTCGATTCGGACCAGCTTCGCAGCACCGGCCTCCAGACGTTCCAGCAGGCCCGAACCGGTGGTCTGGTTCGCTGGGCCCGGCGGTGACAATTTCGGAATCAGCGCCAGCAACTCGCGGCTGAGGACGGCCGGACTCGGCACGCCGGTGGCGGCAAAGGTTTCGAGCGGCTTGAGAGCGTCCGGCGTAGGTGCAAGGGATTTCGCGGCCGCCAATGCCTCGGAATACGGTTCGCCGGTCCGAACCAGCGTTTCCAACAACGCTGCGGTGACCATCCGGCGCAGCGCTACATCGTCCGCAGGCTTTCCATTCTCCTGGGCGATTTCGGCACCTTGCGCGCGGATCGCACTTTCCAGTCCCGCGATTCGTCGGTTGATCTCAGCAAGCTCCGGCGATGCAGCAGATTCGCGCGGCGCCGATTTGAGGTCCTTGATCGCAGCGGCGAGATCCCCCGACTGCGCGCGCAAGCCCGTGATTTCGTCGCGCACCGCGCTCACCGCTTTGTCCAGCCCGTCGAGTCGTGCTGCTGCAGCCGAATCCGACGCTGGAGCATTTTTCACTTGGGATTCGATGCGGCCGAGTCGGGCGGCGAGATCGTCGACGACAGCGGTGTTGGTCGCGGACTGCGCCGGAGCGGCGGGCGGCGTCCCCACATTCGGCCATCCCGACAGCCACATGGCGCCGATCACCAGCGCGCCCGCACAGGCGCCGGACACGGCTGCAATGACGATCGAGGAGAGCGCCTCTCGCCGAAACCGATGCGACGATCGTTTTGACTCTGCATCCGCGCCGCTATCGGGCGCTTCGCCGGATACTTCGGTGGCTTGCAGTTCGATAGTGGGCGGCGGCCGCTTGCTGCGGCCGGATTCCGGCGCCGGTTCGGTATCCTCAAGCCTCTCCTCGACCATCCCTACGAGTTCCCTATCTGTTGAACCGGTTATTGCAGCCTGGGCAGACGAACGGTTCAAATCGAGTCCAGCGCGGCGCTTGGCCCCAAAAGCACTGTCTAGCGCGTTACCGGGCGCAAAGCACGGTCCAACGCTCCGAACAAGGCATTTTCATCGGGCGATGCCGCAACCATCACCTGCGTGGCGCCGGCCTCGCGCATCACCGCCGCTACGCCATCGGAAATGCAGCATTGCGGGATCGCCAACGCCGAAATTTCGACGCCGCCGTTGCGCGCCGCCTCGAGGAACGCGCGCGCGCTGCGCCTCGAATAATGCAGCACCGCCTCAATCCGGCTGGCGGCGAACGCTTCACAGATTTGACGCGGCAGGTTCGGCACGGGGGACATACGGTAGGTCGTGCGCGTGACCACTGTGAAGCCGCGCTCTCCGAGTTCGCCGCCGAGATCGCGCGCCAGATCGGCGCCGGCAAGATAGAGCAGCGGATGGATTTTCTTCAGCTGTTTCGACTTCGCGCGTGCGAGCACAAGATCACGCAAGCTTGCGGCGTCCCCGTTTGCCGAAATCACGTTTTCGAAACCGGCGGCGCGCGCGACGGCGGCAGCATGTTCTGCTACCGCAAACAGCGGGAGCCGCAGCAGCTTGCCGCCTTTTAGCTGCGGAACGAGTCCACGCACGGCATTGGCGCTGGTGACGATCACCGCGCCGTATTGACCATCTTCATCGTCGCTGAAGGCGATCGGTTCGAATCGCAGCATCGGCGCCTGTAGCACCTCGTAGCCCCTAGCGCGCAGGCCCGAGGCGGTGGTCTCATCGTCGGGATGCGGACGGGTAACGAGAACAGCCATACGCAAAGCTCTAAGACTACGGGCCTTCATCAGCAACGGATGATTGCACTTTGCGACCCCGCAATGCTAACCGGAATGGGGTGATCGAGATGCCGCGCGACGCGCAACCGGATAGCAGGACGTCAATGCTGGTGCTGGGAATCGAGACGACCTGCGATGAAACCGCGGCCGCCGTGGTTGAGCGCGCGAGCGACGGGTCCGGGCGGATTCTATCCAACATCGTGCGCTCGCAGACCGAAGAGCACGCCGCATTCGGCGGGGTGGTGCCAGAGATCGCCGCCCGCGCTCATGTCGATGTGCTGGATGGGCTTGTCGAGCGCGCCATGAACGATGCCGGCGTGGAGTTCGCAGGCCTTTCGGCAGTCGCCGCCGCCGCGGGTCCCGGTCTCATCGGCGGCGTGATTGTCGGCCTCACCACGGCCAAGGCGATCGCCATGGTGCATGCCACGCCCCTGATCGCGGTGAACCATCTTGAGGCGCACGCGCTGACGCCGCGCCTGACCTGCGCGCTGGCTTTTCCGTATTGCCTGTTTCTTGCCTCCGGCGGTCACACCCAGATCGTCGCCGTGATCGGCGTCGGCAAGTATGTGCGGCTTGGCACCACCGTCGATGACGCCATGGGCGAAGCGTTCGACAAGGTGGCGAAGATGTTGGGCCTGCCCTATCCGGGAGGCCCGGAGGTGGAGCGCGCCGCTGCGGCCGGCGACCCGCAACGGTTCGCGTTTCCGCGGCCGATGCTGGGGCGCAGCGAACCGCATTTCTCGCTCTCGGGGTTGAAGACGGCGGTGCGCAATGAGGCCAACCGGCTCAATCCGATCGAGCCGCAGGACATCCGCGATCTCTGCGCCGGGTTCCAGGCAGCCGTACTGGAATCGACGGCGGACAGGCTGAGCGTTGGCTTGCGGCTGTTTGAACAACAGTTCGGTCCGCCTCGCGCGCTGGTCGCGGCCGGTGGAGTGGCCGCCAATCAGGCCATTCGAAGCGCGTTGCAGAACGTTGCGGCCAGGGCACAGACCACGCTGATTATACCGCCCCCGGCGCTTTGCACCGACAACGGAGCGATGATCGCCTGGGCTGGCGCGGAGCGGCTGGCGCTCGGGTTGATCGATGCGATGGATGCCGCGCCACGCGCGCGCTGGCTGCTCGACAGCAATGCAACAGCGCCGGCGGGATTTGCCAACACGCGGGCCGGGTTTTGAAGTTTTCATGCAAAACTGATCGCTCCAGCACGCATTTGGCGCGCCGGGGGCGAGGTTGAGCGGGACGATGCCGCGCTTCAACTCGGTCTCCATCATCGGCGCCGGCGCCTGGGGCACGGCGCTCGCCGACGTTGCTGCGCGGGCCGGCCGCGAGGTCGTGCTTTATGCGCGCGATGCGGCGCGCGCGGCGCAGATCGCGTCCTCGCGAATCAATCCGAAATTGCCCGGTGCGCCTCTCGACGCTCGCGTGAACGTGACCGCCGAGCTCGCGCTCGCCGCCAGCGCCGACATCATGCTGATCGCGACGCCCGCGCAGAGTTTGCGCGAGGCGGTCACAGCGCTGGCGCCTCACCTCGCCCACGCGACGCCGGTGGTCGCGAGCGCCAAGGGCATCGAGCGCGGGACTCACGAGTTCATGACCGATGTGATAGGGCAAGCCGCACCGTCCGCTATTCCCGCCATCTTGTCGGGGCCGAGTTTTGCCGAAGACGTAGCGCGCGGCCTTCCGACCGCCGTGACCTTGGCGGCGGCCGATGAAGGACTAGCCAGCGGGCTGGTTCAAGCGCTTGGTTCTCCGACTTTCAGGCCGTACCACACCACGGATGTTCGCGGGGTGGAGATCGGCGGGGCTGCGAAAAACGTACTCGCGATCGCAGCCGGCATCGTGATCGGCCGTAGATTGGGCGCCTCGGCGCAGGCGGCACTGACGACGCGCGGCTTCAGCGAGTTGTTGCGGCTCGGACGCGCCTGCGGCGCCCGCAGCGAAACGCTGGCGGGGCTTTCGGGGTTGGGCGACCTGATTTTAACATGCTCCAGCCCGCAATCGCGCAATCTGGCGCTCGGGATCGCACTCGGGCGCGGGCAACGGCCGCCGCGCGACAGACTTGCCGAGGGCGAGTTTACCGCACCGGTGCTGGCCGAACTGGCGGCTTCGAAAAACGTCGATATGCCGGTATCGAATGCGGTTGCGGCGGTCCTGAGCGGGGCTGTAACTATCGAGGCCGCGATCGAAAGTCTGCTGACGCGCCCGTTCAGGGCGGAGGGATGACAATGGCGTATTGGTTGGTGAAATCCGAGCCTTCAAGCTGGTCGTGGGATCAGCAGGTGGAAAAGGGTGCCAAGGGCGAAGCCTGGACCGGCGTGCGCAATTTCACCGCGCGGCAAAACCTGGTGAAGATGAAAAAGGGCGATCGCGTGTTCTTCTATCATTCCAACGAAGGCAAGGAGATTGTCGGCATCGCGGAGGTCATCAAGGAGGCC
>NZ_DATEPI010000213.1:0-8346 GCF_035273305.1 Bradyrhizobium sp.
CTCCCGCGGCAATGAAATACATGCAATCGCCAACCTGGCCCTTGCGGATGATCATGGTTCGGGACGGCAGATCCATGATGCGCAGCATATGCGTCACATCGGCGATTGCCGCCGGCCCGAGTGCGGCAAAGAACGGGACCTTGCTCACCGACTCCCATGTTTTCAGGAAATTGTCGCGCCGGGTTTCGGCGGCAAAACCAGTGGCGAGAATACCGGTCCAGAGGCCGAAAACGCCAAGCCCGCAGATCATCACAACAGCCGCAATAAACCGCCCGAGCGGCGTGATCGGCACCACATCGCCGTACCCCACGGTGGTCAGGGTCACCACCGCCCACCACAAGGCAGCCGGCACGCTTCCGAAAGTGGCTGGCTGCACGTCGCGCTCTACGTAGTACACCGCGACCGAGGCGAGAAACAGCACCATGAGCAAGATCACCAGCACGCTCAGCAGCGGCCCGGACTCCAGCACCAGAACCCGGCGTAGCTGCCGCAATCCCGGCACGCCGGGAACCACCTTCAGCACCCAGGACACGCCGAGTAGCCATGCGGTTTTTGGCTCAGCCCCAAAGGCGAGCGCCAGCGGTATTGCCACAGCGCCGATGGCGTCAACGAGTCCGCGCCCGGACAACGCATAACTCAAACCGCGCCCGGCTAGGCGAGCACTGCGAAGCCGGACCACCCATTCGAATACGAAGAAAGCCAGGCACGCCCACAGCACCGCATTGACCCAGGCGGGTGCAGCCGCATAAGCGGGCTGGTCCGTGAGCACGAGTATCATGATGATGCCGGCCGTCAGCGCCACATAGGCTGCGACCGTCATGTTACGTCCGGCCGTTGCGGCCATCAGTTGCGCCAGAGCAGGGAACGCGAACGGTTTCGACATCGAGCGTTGAGCCGATACTTAAAAGACCGGGGCGCGGTCATTCTTCGCCCCAACCTGCCGAACAGAGGCGAGATCGTCAACGAGGTGCGGAAAACAGAGTTATCGGCCGAGCCTCCCGGCGAGCGGACGCCGGCCCCGCGCTCGGCTGGCACCCAGTCGGCGGGAATTTTTCGGTCGTGTTCGGGATAGAATCCGGACAAATGGTCGCCCTTTGGCCGTATATCAAATGCTCCCGCTGGCACTATTATGGCCCGTTATAACGGGTGCGCAATGCAACAAAACCCCTGAGCCATTCACTCCCCGAAACTTGAGTTGGACCCGATGGATACCTCACATCTCTCAGAACACGCCGGCACCGCCAGCGCTCTGTTCGCGTCCGTTTTCGTGGTTGCGACCACCACAATGCGGACCATGATTCCGCTGCGGCTGTTCGGCATTCTCTCCAACATCGTGCTGATTGCGTTTGCGATTCCGACCCGCGGCTATCTGGTGATTGTGGTGCAGTCGCTAGTGCTGGTGCTTAATTCGTACCGGCTGCACCAGATGCTTCAGCTGGTGCGCGATGTGAAAAGGTCCGTCAACAGCGATCTTTCGATGGAATGGCTGAAGCCGTTCATGACTGAACGCAAATGCGCGGCGGGGGACGTGTTGTTCTACAAGGACGAGAAGGCCGAAGACATGCTCTATATTGTTAGCGGCCGGTTCAGGTTGGTCGAATCGGGAATCGAATTTCCCATTGGCGCCATCGTCGGCGAACTCGGCATGCTGTCGCCCTCGAACGTGCGGACGCAAACGCTGGAGTGCGTCGAAGCCGGCGTGATCCTCAGTGTCAGCTATAGCAAGGTCGAGGAGCTGTACGTTCAGAACCCGGCTTTCGGCTTTTACTTCCTGCGCCTTTCCAGTGCGCGGCTGTTTCAGAACATCGAGAAGCTTGAGCAGCGGCTCGCCCAACAGGCCGCAGCGCTGATGGCGGCTGCGCCGAATCGCGCTTGATCAACCGGACGCAGAAATTGGGAAACTTCCTCTCCTCGATCCGCTACCTGCTCGCTGATTTCATCGGCGAGGAAGACACGGCGCCGCCCTTCCTGCCCGAGGGCTTACCGGACGCGGTTGTATCCGAGGTCAGTGACGGCATCCATTTGCTGATGGATTATCAGGGATCGAGTTACGCGCAGCTCTATGTGGATCGGGTACGGCGGTTCGTGGGGCGGCACGGCGTCGACGATGACATGCTCCGAGAAATCGCCCGGCTGATGGCTCTGCGCATGAGTTATGAAGATCCGATCCGGATCGCACAGCAGCAGCTCGCGGAATTCGAAAGGGCGGCCGGCGACCCGCGCGCTCCGTCCGCCGAAATCATGCGCCTGAAGTTCCGTCTCGATGAGTTGATCGGCGCGCTCCCCACGGCGGTCGCCCAGCCAGTGCTCGATGTGCTCGAATGGGTCGGCTGGACACACCGGCCGGTGGCGATCCGCTTCAGCACCAAGACGCCGTGGGGCATTCGCCGTCTGAAGATCGAGGCGTCCTTGCGGCGGTGGCGACGGTTCTCCGGGCGTTACAAAAGCGAGCACGCCTGGGTCGAACGCTGGCTGCACATGATCAGCCGCAGCCTCGAAAAACAGCCAAAAGCGGCCTCCGCGATCGTGCAAACGGCGACCATGATCCAGGGCTATGGCGACTCCTATCGCCAGGGGCTGGCCGATTGGCACGCGATCATAAATGGTCTGGCCAAGCCGACGTTTGATGGCGTGCTGCCTCTGGCTGATCTTGCTGGCGCGATAGCCGAGGCGCGTGCCGCCGCCATGCCCGATCCGCGCCAGGTTGCGCTCAAGCGTTGCATTGCGGAGATCAGGAGCAGGGCGCTTGCGTCCGCCAACGTCGCGGCGGAATAACCGCCCGGTTTTGGGTCAGGCGCTTTGAGCTGTCTTTACGACGACTACATTGTCCTCGTGGCCGGCGTGGCGCTTCAGGTGAGCGCGTCGCAGGCCGATTTCGTCGCGCACAAACTGGTAGCCAAGCTTGAACGTGTCGAGCCCGTCGCTGCTGATGGTCCCATCGCGAAGCCCGACCACCGCGCCGCGAAGGATTTCCTCGAGCTCGTCCTGTAGCGCTTCGAGCGCATCCAGCGAATTCGCGTGCTCGATCCGCTCGCCGACATCGAGAATGGCGGTGGCGAGCTCGCTGGCCTTCTCAGGCGCGACCCTGGTAATTTTGGTGTAGATGCCGGCAAAGATCGAGCCGATGACGCTGAGAGCGGCCGCAGCGAGATACAGCAGGTCGCTGTAGCGGTCCATGAACGATTTGGTATCGTCGTTGATATATTCGGCAGCACCCGGGTGCGCGATGACAAAGGCGTCCTTGTCGGTATCGGCTGGTTCAATCCTCGAGCCGAAGCCGTGCTCCAGCGCGAGCTCAGTCTTGTTTTCGTAGATCGCGCGCGCGAGATCTCCTGCGGTCGTCGGCGTCATTTTTGACTGCGCGACCAAAAGCCATTGCAGTCCGATGGTGTCGAGATCGTCATCCGGGATTGCCGGCGAGGATGACAACATGCCGGTCGGCAGCGTTTCCTCCGAAATCCACGGATTTCGCCGCGCCAGCGCTTTCGTTTCGTCGATTGCGTTTACAGTGAAGCCGCCATGCCGGGCGTATTGCTCGAACCGCTTGTCTTTCATCAGCGTCGAGGCGTGCGCGATCGCAATGGCCGCGCCGTAACCGTTCGGGCTGAACAGCTTGTCCAGGCTCGAATTCGACGGCACCACTTGAACTCGCGAATTACCATCGGGCCCCTCGGATATTTCGAGTGCGTTGCGGACAAACGCCGCGTTGTTCTCGCCGTCCGCCAGCACGGCAATCTTCTTTTTCCTCAACTCGGCAAGCGACTTGATCTTCTTGCTACCCGGGCTGATCAGCAGCAGCACATCATGTTCGAGGATAGCGAGTGCGCGGGCGCGCGGCGGCACTTTTGCATCGCTGCGCAGCATCGCCAGATCGGCCTGCTTATGGTCGAATGCGGCGAGCGCCTTGGCGGAATCGGAATGGTCAACGATCTTGAGACGCAGCCGCGAGTTGGTATTCTTGAGCACCGCGGCAAGTTTGCCGGCAAACCGAGCCTCGAGGCTGTTGCCGTCACCGACCGCGAATACCAGCGTCTCGGAATTCCTCAGCCAGCTGCGGCCGCCCCAAGCCACCGTCGCTACCGTGAGAATCAGCGTCAGTCCGGCAAACAACAGCACCTGCCGGCGATTGGTTCTGACAACCTGAGATCGCGCAGGCGGCTTGTCCGCATTCGGCGGCGGGACGTCAGCACTCATGGCTTTTACCAAACCGTGATCGGGAGATTTCCCAGCCTGATCGCGCCGTGGACCGCTCGCCGACTTTGTAAATATCTAAAAAAGAACGATAATATTCTATCGCGGATGATATCCGCCCCCATGCGGATTGCAAATCGGCCGCTCCGGTAACCCTACCGCCGGCGCGCTGGTTCGTTTCGGGCCATATCGCCTTAACATCACACATGCGGTTTTTTGAGTTCCTCAACGTGCATTCCGGACCGGGAGATGTCATAAAAGCCGAATACCGGGCCCAATGCCCGGAGTTTGACAAGAAGTCGCGCTGAACGCCGCCACCTCTTCGTATCCTGGATCACCTGCAGCGAGGCGTCAGCTTGTTGTTTCACCCGATCTCGTCAGTTCCGGTTGTTGCGCTGGTCGGATGGATGTTGCTTCTGACTTTCAAGCACATCATCGCCGACTTCGTTTTGCAGAGTTCGTGGATGGCGATCGGCAAGGATCAGAAGACCGGCTGGGCGCTGCCGTTGCTGGCGCATTGCCTGGTGCATTTTGCGGTGGCCATGGCGCTGATCCTGATCGTCGCGCCGCGGTTCTGGTTTGTCGCGTTCATCGACTTCGCGATCCATATCACCATCGATCGCGCCAAGGGATTTTGCGCCGCGACCTTCGGCGTGACGCAGGAGAACAAGAACCCGTGGTTCTGGACGCTGATCGGCATCGATCAGGCGCTGCATCACCTGACCGGTTTCGGCCTGTCGATCTTCATGGCCGCGAACCCTTGAGCTCGCTGGGTTCAGGAGCTGCATCCTGGATCAAGATACTCAGCCGATCCGGCCCGACATGCCGCTCGATCGTGCGCCAGCCCAATCTTTCGTAAAAGCCCGAACGAGGCGGTCGCGCGCACAGATACGCCCGGCTGAAGCCAAGCGCGAAACAATCCCCCGCGGCACGGCTGACAAGAGCGGCACCTATCCCGCGCCGGCGCGCGTGCGGCTCTACCCACACCGCCGCAACCCATGGCGAAAACTGCGGGCGGGCCGGGACATCGGACGCGATCGCCGAAGACGTGCCAAGGAATTCATTATCCGCGTGGGCGACCAGCGCAAAGGGAATCTGCGATCCATTCAGGTTCTCGCGGAGCCTCGTCTGGATATAAGCGAGCGGATGGCCGTCCGGCTCCCACCATGCCCGCCAAATCCGCTCGGCAACCGTATCGAAAAATTGCGGGCACTGCCGCAGGTCAGAAATGATGAAGGGCATTGCTGCTGTCATGGCGGTAGTTTGATCTAGCTCGCATTGCCGACGCGAGCGCGGCAAGCTGGCGCGCGTCTTTCTGATTCGCGTGTTTCGTTCAAGCGCTCCTCCAAACACCCCGCCAATTACCCGCCGCCCTGGTTAACCGTTCGTTAGACAGTTGCATTGCATCCTGCGGACGGGGAGATTTTGCAAATGTTTTCAAGCCGCGACGCCTTCGACAACGATTTTTGCCCGGTCCGGGAGGAATTGCTCGGCGAGATGTACCGCGCCAATGAACACGGCCTTGCGCGACTGGTGGAGAGCGTGTCTTCCGATGTCCGCGCGATGCTGGCGCTGTTTTGTTATCGCCGAAGCCATCTGCACTCGCTGGCGCTATCAATTGCCGCAAGCTGCAGCGAGCGCGAACTGATCCAGTTCGGCGGGCGGGCCGGCTCGGCTCTATACGCGCTGTGCCGCGAACCGGCCGCGCGCTCGGTACCCGCATCGTCATTCGGCAATCGCAAGCCGATCACGCTCTCGACCAAGCCGCTCAGTACGTTCGCGCCGATGGAAGATGAGTTCGATCAGGACCTGAGCGACGCGGTTCCGGCGTAACGGCGGTCTGATTGGTCATGTATTGCCGCTAAGCGTCGGCAGCCCATGCCGGCTGCGGGCCATTTCGCATTCGACATCGCCGGGCATGCAGGTCCGGCATACTTCCGGGCGCACATTGTAAACGGCGCACGCGGTCATCACCCCGATCCGACCTGATAATGCCGAGCACCGGTCGCCTTTGCAGCGCATGCCGGAGAGATTTTCGTTGACGAATTTTTCCGGGATCAGATCGAGCGCCGCATCGTCCTCGACGGTGAACCGCGGCCAATTCGACGAATAGGAACAACAGGCGCCGCAGGCCTGGCACGGGCTGGCTTCGTTAAGTGAAATGATCGGCGTCTCCATTGGCGCCAGCTTTTAGCTGGATCCATCCGGTGGCGATAGCCCGGCCTTCACGATCGCCAGTTCCGATTCCAGTTCGGCGATGCGGGCATCGCGCACGGCCAGCGCCGCCGCCACATCCGCAGCGTCGAATTTATGCGGGATGTGCTGGGGGCAATTGGTATCACAGGCGGAAATTTTGAACAGGATCGCCTGCTCGGGACGCGCCTTGTAGCCGCGCGGCATGAGCGATTGCAGCAGCGCCGGATCGTCATCGACCACCCGCGCCTCGCCCCAGATCTTCACCCGGCGGCGATGGGCATAGTCCATCAGAAATATATTGGCTTTCGAGTTTTCCGAGAGATTACCTTGCGTGATGTATTGTCGATTGCCCGCGTAGTCGGCGAACGCCAGCGTGTTCTTGTCCAGAATCCTGATGAAGCCCTTTGGGCCGCCACGATGTTGGATATAGGGCTGCCCCTCCGCGGTGGCGGTCGCCAGAAACATGCTGTCCTGCCCGGCAAGAAACGCCGTGAGATTTTCGTCGATTTCGGTGCGCCAGCCGCCGCCTTGCTCCATCTGTGCGTAGCGGTCGCGCGATCCCTTGCGGGCCTGGATCGCCTTCACCGCGGGCGTGAACGCGACGTCACTGGAAAACGCATCGCTCTCTGGCATCAGAATATCTCCGGAGGTCCCAGGCGCTGAACACGCCTGGCTCTCCCCCAAACATGGCTGATTTCCAAACGTACACAATGTTGCGAATTGACACTTCATTGTTGCAACTTATGAAATGATCGGATGGACCGGATCGAAGCCATGCAGGCGTTTGTCGCGGTGGCCGACCTGCAGAAATTTGCGCCGGCGGCGCGCAAGCTTGGAGTATCGCCATCCGCGGTGACGCGGCTGATTGCCGCGCTGGAAGATCGTCTCGGCGCGCGGTTATTGCAGCGGACCACCCGATCGGTGACGCTGACCGATGTCGGCGCCAGATACCTGGAACGGGTCAGGCGAATTCTTAGCGATCTCGAGGAGGCGGAAGGCGCCGCCGAGGGCGAGCGCACCCGGCCGAGCGGTCGCCTGGTGATATCGGCGCCCGTCGGATTTGGACGCCTCCACGTAAGCCCGCTCGTGTGTTCGTATTTGCAGCGATATCCGGAGGTCTCTGCCGAATTGCGGCTTTCGGATCAAATCATCAACCTGGTCGAAGACGGTGTCGACCTCGCCATCCGGATCGGCCATCTCGCCGACTCCACGCTGGTCGCACGCCATGTCGGCGAGATGCGGCGTATCGTGGTGGCATCGCCAGGCTATCTCAAGCTGCGCGGCGAACCGGTCACGCCCGCCGCAATCGCCGCGCATCAATCGATCCAGTTCGGCGCGGCGACCGTCGGTCCGGACTGGCGTTTTGTCGAAGATGGCCACGAAGTTCGCGTGAGCTGCGCGCCGCGTTTGGTCACGAACAGCGCGGACGCCGCAATCCAGTACGCCGAGCGGGATGGCGGCCTGACCAGGGTGCTCGCCTATCAGGCGGCGGAGGCGATCAAGGCCGGTCGCCTCAGAATCGTGCTGGCGCGGTTTGAACCACCGCCACTGCCAATCCATGTCGTCTATCCGACCTCGCGGCTATTGTCCGCCAAGGTGAGGGCTTTCATCGATCTGGTCACCGAAGTCAGTGACTGGCACTTCGGCGGCAAATAGATCTCTCAGTGCTTTTTCGACGTTACCCGGAACGTCGCATTGGCGCGCGCGATGATCAGGCCGTCGGCCTTTATCAAGCACTGCGCGAAACAAATCGTGCTGCCGGTCTTGATCACGTCGGTTTCGACCGAAAGCCATTGTCCGACCTGCGCGGTACCGACGAAGTCAAGCGCAAGCCCAATCGTCACCAGCGACGACGCTCCGCCCATGACATGTGCGCAGCTATAGCCCATCGCATTGTCGGATAGCGCGGCGTTCAGCCCACCGTGAATCAATCCACGGCTGTTGGTATGCGGTCTGGCC
>NZ_DATEPI010000214.1:0-3525 GCF_035273305.1 Bradyrhizobium sp.
AAATCGGCCGATAAAGAAGCGCTCAGGGCAAGCCTTTGCGGGGGGACAGGATGGCTCCGGCGCTGGACAATACAACCAGGCGCCCATTCTCGTTCTTGATTTCGTCGATATGACCCACGCCCGGCACTTGCTGTCCAAGCACGGCCTCCACAACACCATTAGGTCCCTGCAGGATCGCGATTCCCTCGTAAGCTTGGCGGACGAACCAACCCTTCACTACTTTTTTGGGCACCGATGCGCTTTCGGGCAGTGTGACCGAACCGGTGGGATCACCACTGGAGGCTGCCGACGCGATCATGGGCATCGACAATGCCGGCGGCTGAGGCTGTGAATTGGCGGGAACTGGCAACGCGGCCTGGGCCTGCGCCAAATTGTCAAGCTTCGCGGTCGAGGACGAACTGACCCGCTCGATGCGGTCCAGGTTATCGGCAAATCGGCCAAATCGATCGATCGTTGCTTTGCTCGAGAGATCGACCGCGGCGCGCAGCCCGTCGAGGGTCTCAGAAACTCCGGAGACCTGTCGACGCAATTGCGCGACGGTGTCCCGGAGATTCCTGATTTCAGTGCTGGTGCTGACGCTCGTTCTGCTCGGCTGCATGGTCATATAGATTATTACGCCCGTGCAAGCGGTAATCACCAAACCGATCGCTACCGCCAGCGCGGCCAAAGGCGCCACCCAAGTCGGACGGGGCGGTGGCGGTTTGGCCACGATAACCGCTGGACGAACGTTAACGGGCGCAACGCTCGCTATTGCGATCTTATCGAGCCGCGCCTTGGCACGAATGCGCTTGAGCCCCTCGAGCGCGTCCCTTGCGCGAGCTTCGTCCGTCGCCGCTGCTGACGCATTCGTGCTTCCTGCAAAAGGCTGATCCACTCGCGTGGCGCCTTCCTTCGGTTCGCGTGCTTTCCCGGCCCCTCGGACCGACCCGGAAATATCGGCCAACTCACTCGGTGGGTCTTTATCATCGGATGGCATGTGTGAGGAGTCTCGGCTCAGTTGAATTCACCGAAGGCTAGCCGCTGAAGCTTGCCTGAAACCGGCGTTCAGAGGGCCACTGTTAAGCCCAGTGCGAGCGATACTATTCAAAACACCTCGCATGAGCGCGGCGACCATTTTCCATCACAAGGCGCCCAGAAAATCCTTTTAGGCCGGTCTTGGGCGCGGGCGTGTATCAGATTTCTAACGCGAGCGGTTTCGGAAGCCCATGCGAGACTCAGGAAACCAAGCGCTTGCCAAGACAAACCACGGCAAGAAAAGAAAGAGGCGATCTGCTCAACTAGAAAGTTTTCAACTAACAAAAGACAACCTTAAATAAATCGCCTAACTTCGAACCAAGTGATTCGCGCCAGTTGCGCGAGAAGATCGACACAGTCCAGCGGTGCTCGGAGCGGTGAGCTCCTCGGCGCAATGGTTCTAGGTCGTTCGGAGTCAGCTCTGCGTTGTCGTAAGACGCTCGCCGAGCCTCATTCGTACCGTGAAGTATCGAGTCGAAGTAACAGGCCCGCTAGCGCAGGCACTGAACGCGTATGGCTACCCGCCGATCTCACCAGAATAAACAGGCGGGGATAGTGCGTCTAACAACATGGGGCTCGTTATCCGGGCCAGGTCAGCTGACACACAGCTTGCCAAACCGGATCCGAAACAGGGGCAAGACACTGATGTATATTGTCGTTGATGATCGCGAAAGAGTCGCGAATAGCTACGTCGGCGGACTCGTTCGTGAAGGCGTCTCGTCGACCAGCTTTTCCTCCAGCGAATTCTGGGACTGGTTGCCATCTGCGAGTGAGTCAGATCTAGAGGCGGTCGACGCCTTCCTATTGGGCGAATTCGATGCGCGCGGACGTCTTCCGCCGGCGGTGCGCAAGCGATCGTCGGCTCCTATCATCGCGTTAAGTAGCCTAAAAATGCTCAAGCACACCTTGGAGCTTTTTGAAGCCGGCGTGGACGACGTGGTGCATGTCCCGATTCATCTTCGCGAAATCCTCGCCCGGACCGCGGCAATCGCTCGCCGCGGTCTTGCCGATCGGCCGCTCCCAAGCGAAAGCAGCATTCGGGTTTTCTACAACGGGCGCGATCCCGAAATCGGGGGCCGCGCCCTCGCCTTGCCACGCCGGGAATTGCGCATCGTCGAGTATATGGTCAGCAACCACGGAAAATGGCTTACGAAGACGCAGATCTTCAATGCGGTGTACGGCATATTCGAATCGACCTTCGACGAGAGCGTCATCGAGAGTCATGTGAGCAAGCTGCGCAAGAAACTTCGTGATCGCCTCGGCTTCGATGCAATCGAAGCGCGGCGATACCTTGGATATCGGCTCGACATACCCCGCCTCGATTCACCGCGAGGCGACACCCACGAAGCCGCTGATGAGCCGATGCAGGAGGTTCAGGACGTCCGAGAGGTTGGAGATGTCGGGATACTGCTGAATCGAGCGCTTGCTGGCTCGGCCACTTATTCCGCTAACGGCTGATCTTCCAGGACGAAGCACCCGCAAAGCACATCAACGATGGCCTCTGCCCCCTGCGGCCGTAGAGGCCATCGCCTTTTCAGCTCTCATACAGTCCAAGCCCGGTATATTATTTTTCCCCGAAGTGCCGCTCAGTCGGCCAAAGCCTCATCGTTTGATCGAAGCGCGCGACAGACGCAGGTGGCGGATTCGCG
Organism: Bradyrhizobium sp.; assembly: GCF_035273305.1. GTDB lineage: Bacteria > Pseudomonadota > Alphaproteobacteria > Rhizobiales > Xanthobacteraceae > Bradyrhizobium. The sequence continues at coordinate 2,664 of NZ_DATEPI010000214.1, forward strand.
GCGCTCGGTTACGGCTTTCGCTGGAATTCTTCCCTCGCGACATAATTGAAATCCTCAAGCAGGACATCCTGAAGGACGTCGGCTTGCATGCGCTGGTTCACGCGCTGCTTGATACTGGCCGTAAGTATCGAGAGGTCGTACCGAGCCAGGTTCCTGAAATCCAGCCGGGAGTCCGCAAAGATTGCGCGAAACGCTTCATCCACGACGAACGGATCGGGCGGGAACGGAAGTTGCTGCATGATCCCAGGCTCGACCGTGTACACGAAGCGCGTGACGATGTAGCCCTGCACGCTTCCGTTTTCGATCATGGGAACGCTCAGGACCCGCGTCTTATGGTACTGAAGGCCCTCGGTGTGTTCCTCGTTTTGCAATAGTGTGCCGGTTTCCTTCCAATAGGCGACCGCATAGCTTGCCCCTGCGGTGAGAATACATACCCAGAGTCCAGTCAGCAGCAATCTGATCATTTGCGTTCCTGCAATGCATTGCCACTGTACGTACCATCGGACTCGGCCTCTCGTATGGCCTTCATGATTATAGCTGCCACTTCACGCGCCGCTTCCAAATGCATCTCCAGGACCGCGCGGTTTCTCTCAAGTCTCTGCCGCAATCTTTGAATTTCCCTGGCCACCTGAGCGTCGCCACCAAGATGGATTTGCCCACGCACAAGGCGGACGAATTCCAGCATGCTGCGGCTCTTCCTCATGCTGAAATCATCGAAGTCGATCTTCTTTCTGGTCTCGATTGCAATCGTTTCCTCTTCGACAAGATCGTCAAGCCTTCGGATTACGGCCAACAAGCCGCGGGCTTCGTCCGACCTGACTGGCGCGGTCGCATCAAATGCAGCCTCACTGCCCGCATCCCC
>NZ_DATEPI010000215.1:0-7803 GCF_035273305.1 Bradyrhizobium sp.
TCCGCGATGCGCTGGTGCGCGTCTCACGAGCTCCCGGCCTGTTCTGGGTTGATTATCAGGCGCTAACGGACGTCATGAATTTCTACCGAACAGACCCGGTGCGCGAGTGCCGATTGCAGCCCACCGGCCGACCGATCATTCGATCGGTCCGAATCCGTCATATGCTCCAACCCGCCGGTTACCGTCGGGTTCGCCGCAACCTGTATCGCGTCCATTGCCAATTTGTCAGCGGCAATGATCGCCGGGCCGTCTACGACTATTTCATGTTCTTATGCGGCCCCCTTGCGGCTGAGCAGCAAGCCCGCTCACCGGAAGGCGCTGCATCGCAGATCGGTGACAATGGCAGCTTGCTTCAGGCTGCCGCTCCGTGTGCTGATGCTAAGCCATCCACTCTGCAGCCGGCAGCCCGGTAACGACCTTCAGCCGTTCATCCATAAGATTACACATATCAGCGGCACGTTTGGCTTCTTGCAAAAGCCAAATTGCGTAACTCGTGTCTCCGGAAACAAACTGTCGCGCTTCTCTCAGGAATGGCACCATGGCAGCCGGCTTGCCCGCCCGTCCATGGGCCACGGACTCCGCGACTGAGTTGCGAGGTTGTTTCACTGACTCGCAGTGAAAGCGTCGTAAACCAGCTTTTTGAACGCGGGAACGATGCGGCCGCGTTCCGCCTGGGTCTGCATCATTAGGATGTAGATCATGTCGAGTTTCGGATCGATCCCAAAGTAAGTGCCGCTGCCGCTGTCCCACTTCAATTCGCCAATGTTTCCCGGTGCAGGCGGTTGGGCATTTCCCCAATCAGTACGGACCGCAAAGCCGTAACCGAAACCAAAGCCATCGCCGGGGAAGTAAAAGAAGTCGCGACCGACACCGGAACCCGGCCCGATTTGGTCTGAGGTCATGTCCTTGTACGCTTGCGGACTGAGGTAGCGCTTGCCCTCGAGCTGACCGCCGTTGAGGATCATTTGTGCAAACAGCGCATAATCGGTGATAGTCGAGACGAGTCCTCCGCCGCCCGATTCCCATTCGGGGTGTGCGCGGCGCTCCCGCTCCGCGTCGATCAGGATCGTGTCGCCTGGCAACGGTTCGGCCATTCGCGCCCGCTCATCCATATTATCGAGCACATATTTTGTACTGTTCATGCCGAGCGGATCGAAGAGGTGCTGCTTCTCGAAACGATAAAGCGTCTTTCCGGATACGATCTCGATGATGCGGCCGAGCACGTCGGTGGAATGACCGTAGCGCCACAACGTGCCCGGCTGACGCGCCAGCGGCAATCTGGCAATCCGCTCTGCGAACACGCGATTGTCGAAACGACCTTCGAAGATGTGCGCGTCGGAATAGGCCTTCTTGACCCATTTGCCTCCAATGTACTCGTAGCTGATCTCCGACGTATGTCGCAGCAGATCCATCACCGTCACGGCGCGATTTGGGGCCACCAACTTCACGATCGGGGAGCCGTCCGCGGCAGTTGCTTCGACCAGAACCTTCACTTCGGCGAATGACGGAATGAATTTGGACACGCTATCTTGAAGCGCAAGCTTTCCCGCATCGATCAGCATCATGGCCGCGACGCTGGTAATGGGTTTCGTCATCGAATGGAGCGCGAAAATCGTGTCCGGAGTCATCAAGCCCTTGGTGGTGATGCCGCGCACGCCAAAGCACTTCAGATAGATAGGATGACCATGCTGCTGTATCAGAACGACTGCACCCGGCAGTTTTCCCGTGGCAACCTCGTGATCGAAGAAGGTTGTAATGCGATCGAGCTTTTCGGCGGAAGGCGAAGGCGCATCGGACGCTTGGCTTGCCGCGGCCGAGATCGCTACCGAAGCAATGAAAAGAGTTCGGCTGACAACCGACGTTTTGAAAGATCCGAACAGTTTAGGAGCAAACGCGACCACGTTGCGCTTTCGCTGGAGGGCCCGGGTGCGAACCTATCACGATCTTACGTGCTCGCTCGACATAGCCAATGCGGTTCAATTGATCGAACAAAAGGATTGGTCTGGATCAGATCGGCCAAACGCGACTGCTTTCCGGATCACGCTGGAGCATGCTAAAGCCCAAGTGCGCCTCCAATAGCCGAGACAAAAGAGCGAGCCGTGCCCGACAACGACGAACCGATGACGATCAGATTCCGCTGCCCGGCGGAATTGTACGGAAAGCTTCCGCCCCCGGTACCGGCCTCACTAGGTCTACCCGGATGGCTCAAGGCGATGCCGACGCAGGCCTTCAATGCCATCAATATGCGCGAAGAGGACACGATCAAGCGCTGTCCCCCGTTCGTCGACGCAATGACCTCTGGGTTCCTGATGCCGCTGATGTGCGATCTACGGATCGAGAACGGCACGATTACCTGGGACAATGATATCCCTCCCGGGGGAGCGCTCGATTTCCCGCGCTCGCCGATCGGATTCCATGACGCGAGTCAGCTAACCGGCACGCCACTGTTCGACCAGGATCGGTTCGTTATCAAATTTCACAATCTGTGGAGCATCGAAGCGCCGGAGGGCTATTCGCTGCTGTTCACTCACCCGGTCAATCGCTTTGATTTGCCGTTCACCACTCTAAGCGGGCTGGTCGATTGCGACCGCTACCGCGACAACTGGATTCATTTCCCTGCGCATTGGCATGACGTGAACTTCAACGGCGTGCTGCCAATGGGTACGCCGGTCGCGCAGTGCGTAGCCGTGAAACGGGAAAGCTGGGTGGCGCAGACGGCACCGCTTGCACCGGATGAGACGCAGCGGGTCCATGAGCTCACGAAAGCGATCAGCCGCGAGCCCGGATTCTATCGCCGGAAATTCCGGGCGTAAGCGGCTCAGTCCGGTTTTGCCTGCAGGAACTTCGCAAGCGCGCTCGGGCGGAAGAAGAAACGACCGTGCGATGAAGCCGCGAGCGCATGACTCGCTCGACCGAGCAGCTGTGGCCCGCCGCGCATCGCAACACGCAGATTGGCCTCGCCGGCGTCACGCTCACCCAACTCCAAAAGGCATGAGGCGAGAGTGGCGCGAGTCATGGCATCGTCAGGACGGAGCCCGAGGGCATGCCGGCAAGTGTCGGCGGCTGACGCATATTCACCGTCCAACAGTTGGACGCGAGCGAGCTCGATCAATATGTCGGGACGTCCCGGAGCAGCTTCGCGGGCGCTCAAAAGAATGGCGCGAGCCTTGCCGCGCTCATTCCGGTAGAGCTGCAGGCGTGCAAGGTCGAGTTGCAGATCGATGCTTTCAGGCGCCAATGCGAGGGCACTTTCCACAACACCAATGGCTTCTTCGACGCGTCCGGACTTGAGAAGCTGGCCGGCGAGTTCCTGGAACGCCGGCGTAAATAGCGGACGACGCGTCGTGGCCTGGCGCAATTGCTCGATCGCTTCCGCGCGGCGTCCAGCGCCGCCCAATGCCGCGCCAAGTAGAGTTTCTATGCTGGCATCGCCGCTGCGGCGTGCTGCCTTCTCCAGATGCGCGATGGCCTCCTCTTGACGGTCCTGAGCGATGAGGGCTTGAGCCAGGATGGACACCGCAGCGGTGTCGCTCCTGCTCGCTTTCAGGACTTCAGCGGCGAATTGCTCGGCCTCGGCGAACTGCCGCTGGCGAAGCGCAACGGCGGCACGTTCGAGCGCCTGGCCTCGGGAATGCGTGTGCCCGCGACTGGCGGACGCGAAGGAAGAATGCTTCGGCACGGTTGCTACCGATAGGCTCGGGTTTGCGGCCTCCTCGGCTCGTACGCGAAATAGGGATTGGCGAAGCACCACCCGCGGTTCGATGCCGTACCGCGACACTGAGGCAACGAGGTGAAGCTGCAGTCGATGTGAGTTCCACCCCATTCAACGATCTCAGCGCAAACCGGATAGTTAGGATCGTAGGTCTGCGCATGTGAGGGCGCGACGGTCCACATCGCTCCGATCGCTAGAATCACACAAGTCAGCTTGAGGCGCATTCAAAATCTCCTGATGCGGATTCCGTGGCAAGCATATCGAAAATTCGACGATGAGTGCTCCGGGTCTTGCCCCGCAGCAAGGCTTTTCTTTTGATCGATGTCCACGTCCGCCGCGTTACGACGCTCCGGCGAAATCCTGTGGCGTAAAGCTCAGATCCAGCACTTTCCACTCACCGTAGCGGTCCGGCGGCAACATCTCATATGGCTGGCAGACTTCAAGCGCATTGATCGCACTTTGCATCAGCGCCGGTCCCTTGGCCGATGCACTGGCTTCGATCAGAATAGGCTTCATCGCCAGTCTTCCCTTCTGTGTCAGGAATGCGCGCAGGGTAATGGTGATCTTGTCAGAGGGTGCAATTGAAGCCGGAAGCTTCGAGCATGTCTTCAGATGACGTCGAAAGTCGCTGATCAGACTGGACTCGACCTCGGCTTTCTCCGACGCGAGCGCATCGAATTCAGCGGACCCGCCCTTAGCCGCGGAAGCTATCGAGGGGAGGCCCAGCATCACATGATATTTGATCGAAAGATCAGGCTCCGGAGGCGTGAAGGCCCGGGATGCAGAGGTTGGCGGCGTTTGGCGCGCAGTCTCTGTCTGCTGCGCATTGAGGGTCGGTTGCGGAATCACGGCTTGTTCTGACGGCGGCGGGGCAGTCGAGGGCGGCGAACCGGACACTGTCGAGTTCGAAGCGGGCTCGATGGCAGGCGGAGCGGCAGTTTCGCTCTGGGCCGATCGTTCGGACTGCGGATCTGGCACCGCCTCGGCCGGGGAGACAAGATCGACCGTGATGGGCTCGGCGGCCGTGACCCCGCCAAATGGATGCACCTCGGTAAACAGCAGAACCAGCGCTAGAGCGGAGCCATGAGCAATGGCCGACGCCGTAGCGCCCGAGCGTATGATGTCTTGTAGTCTCATCCTGCTGGATCAACACGTCGATGCCGCTTCAGCCAGCAGCATAGCGGCTGATATGCCAACCTCAATCTCATTTTCGGGCGTCATATTGATCCAAGAATGACGTTAAGGATCGGCAATACTCCTTGAGAGCGATCGCTGCGCGACTGGATTACGGTAAGGTGATCACGATCGCCTGAGGAATCGACTACTTTCCATGGTGGGCGGCGTACCGCCGTCGCTGCCAATTGAACCGGTACGCACTTTGATCTGTCTAACTAATTACATTGCGATCACGATTTGAATTTTCAACAGATGCGTCATTCAAGCGGAGCGCGTTGAACTTTTTGATCAGCTTCTGGAACGCCGGGAGAGGAAAAAGCATTTTAATCAGCAAAGGAGTCTCTAATGCGTCGCTATGTTGCCCAAGCAGCTCTGGCTGCTGTTCTCGCCCTGACGGCAGCCGGATCACTATCGCCTGCCGCCGCTCACGGCATCCAGGATCAATTCTGCTTGCAAGGGCGCAGTTGGGGTTATCCCGGCAATTGCCAATTCTCCAGCTATCGGCAATGCATGGCCACCGCGAGCGGTACTGATGCTTATTGCGGCATCAATCCGTTTTACGCCTTCGCTGAACAGCGGCGTGGGTCCTACAACAGCCGCAGATACTGAGTGCAGCAGGCAACGGACTAGTCGCCTCTAACACCGCGTACTCTTAAGCCGCGCTCATCCAGGCGCGAGCTTCCCGCTGGGCCGTCGCGATCTCGACTTCCGACATCATCTCGGCTACTTCGCGCCGGAGCGGAATCGCGTCGTTGCGGCCCTTCAGGGCTGCAAGGTTGAACCACTTGTGGGCTGCCACCAGATTGACCACGCCCGAACGCCCGCTAGCCCAGTACAGACCGCGTTCGAATAGCACGTCAGGAATTGCGGTCGCGTCCACCGGGGCCGCCCCTTCCTGATCGATATGCCCTTGAAACATCCCCGTCCCCTCTTGTTAGTGCCGCGCCCTCTTTACGAGCCCGGCTGCCGTCCATTTTTCGAAAGTGCTTTTCCCCATCGCCGTTTGCCAGCGTGACGGCATGATCATGGCCGATCAAATTTGAAAAGCAGTTTAACGATCGCGATGAATGCGGCGTAAACGCAAGGAGCACGCACACCATTCAAAAAGCGCGAAACGCCTGATTATCAGCCGCTTCTACCGCTCGGATGATCCCGTTTACCGCGCGATTTCGCGGAACGATAACCATTGCGCAAGCACGAGAGACGGAAGATCACGCCCGAACAGCTAGGGCGACGAACGCATGACCATTTTGCGGCGAGCCGTGCGTTCGGCCGGAGCTTTGCTGCCGCGTGTATCGCTCAGGGATGATCCGAGATGCAGACCTGAGGGCCATGCAGGTCAGGAGGCCGCGATCGTTTCCTGACTGAAAAAGGCCTCGCCCAGGAGCAATCGAGTTAATGCCGCCTGGATGAGGCGGGGACTGCATTTGTGGGGATTGGGAGGCCTGGGATGCAGCGAGATCGGTAGCTGCAGCGCCTCGAGGGGGAACGAGGGCGTCGGCGAACACGTCAGGGTCAGATTTCACGTTGGCAAAGATCGCCAGTGAAACTGCGGAGATGAATATCCGCACCGAACGAAGAAGTTTTTTCTTCTGCCGGACCGGCTTTCGGTTGAGGCGCTAAGCCCGTCGAAAGATCGATCCAGCCGTTTGACCTGATGTCTCGCCGACACCCTCTTTCGTTACCAGAGCCTTTTGATTGAGACCTGCCTCTAGGGAAGCAGATCTAGTAAGGGCTCTTGTGACGTGCCGGCATCAAGCCGCCGGCATTTTTCTCAGACGAGATTTACTTCTTCTTCTTGGCGACCCGGCGGGTCTTCTTCGCAGTCTTCTTCACTGCGCTCTTCGCCTTCTTTGACTTCTTAGCTTTCTTGGCCATGTTGCCCTCCTGAGTTAGTGAGATGGCTTAATCGCTGCGTGCATTCGGGAATCGAAATGCACTACATCTCGAATACACCAACACATCGAAAAAAACAGCGTCCCGCTTAAGGAAGTGTTGATGCGCGGATGTGAGAGCGCGTGACGCACGTTGATCGAGAGCACGAAAAAGCTTTCGCGCAATGGTGCGAACAAGCATTGAAAATCCGTCCGCGACAATGATCAATTTTGCAAGATGCGCCTGCATTGCAGGACTTTCTGTTGATGAGCAATTCAACGACAAATGTCGCGATGAGGTCATTGCGGCTCGCGCGAGCCTGCTGAGGGCCGATTGCGCGGACTCTGAGTCGCGGTGTTTGGCAATAAAAAAATTTTCGTGCTCGGCGGCTTTGCGCCTCATGACCTCCTCGCCAAAACCGGATTCGCGCGCGAATCGCCGCCGCTGATTCGGAGCGCTATTTCTCGCATGCGAGGGTTTCGAGGCTCATGGTGAACGAGTGGTGCACGCGAAGCGTGCCGATAAGAACAGCGTGGCGAGCCCGCCGCGCTCACGCTCAAACCAATTTCAAATGCCGAGTTTGGATTTGAGCAGATCGCTGACGGCTTGCGGGTTGGCCTTGCCCCCCGATGACTTCATCACCTGGCCCACGAACCAGCCGACGAGCTGAGGCTTGGCTTTGGCCTGCGCGACTTTCTCGGGATTACCGGCGATGATGTCGTCGACCACCTTTTCAATCGCACCGAGATCGGTGACCTGCTTCATCCCTCGCGCCTCCACCAGCGCACGAGGGTCACCACCTTCCTGCCAGACGATCTCAAACAGGTCCTTGGCAATTTTGCCGGAGATCGTGCCCTCGCCGATCAGATCGACAATCGTTCCAAGCTGCTCGGCTGACACCGGCGACGCCGAAATCCCGCGGCCTTCCTTGTTAAGGCGCCCGAACAGCTCATTGATGACCCAGTTTGCCGCGAGTTTGCCGTCCCGCACCTTGTCGGCCAAATTCGAAAGCGCCGTCTCGAAGAAATCCGCGCTCTCGC
>NZ_DATEPI010000216.1:0-21539 GCF_035273305.1 Bradyrhizobium sp.
GGATGATTCCTCTGCCGGCGCTTTTCAGCCGATCGGTGATCAGCTTCAACTCTTGCGCCGGGGTCATTGGATTCCAGTCGCTGGCCCAAAGGTCGGCGCCGAATACCACGATGCCGCGCGATTGCAAATTATCCAGAAGGGCCCGAGTCGCCTCGAAGCCGGGAAACCGAAAAAAGGGCGTGCTGGGGACCTTGGCGGAGCGCCCGTAAAGCGCCGTCTCGACGGCCGATATGCCGCGATCGATTTCGTCGGCAGCCTGGCCTGGGGGTATCCGCATCAGGCTTCGGTGGCTCCATGTGTGATGGCCCACGGTGTGGCCCTCGACCGCAATCCTGCGGACCAGCTCCGGGTGTTCGGACGCGGACTTGCCGATCAGAAAGAACGTGGCGCGGACACATTCAAGCGCTAGTGCTGTCAGCACTCTCGGCGTGGTTTGGGGCCATGGACCATCATCGAATGTCAGCACCACCTCGTGGTCCCCAAGCGGCAGGGTTTGCGTAAACTGTTTCAAGCCCACCCGCGGGGTGGCAGCCACATCGACGCGAAGCACGCGTGAGGTGCCGAGCGCTCCCGGCGCTCGACACTCCGACGCACGAACTCCGGCGCTCCACGCCATTAAGGCGACAAGCGTAGCTGCCAGCACCTTGATGGATTTCCGAGCTGGTATTGCGACGATATTTGTCATTGCGTTTGGTGTTGCTCATTGGCTAATGCGTCAACCTGCAACTCAGACGAGTTGAGCAATCCTGTCAAACTGGCGAGGCATGGCATGGCCGAACATCTCGACGTTGCCGAATCCGCCGTTTCGGTGCTCGACCGCCTACCCATGCGCGACGAAGATGGCGAAATTCGCCGCGAATTCGTGCAGGAAATCTCGCGTGCGATCCACCTGCCCGATACGCCGTTCCTCCGCGCGGTTGTTGCGGAACTTCATGAGGCCGACCTCGGCGATTTGATTGGCGCGCTCGATCCTGACGACCGCGTCAAGCTTGTCGAGATGACTGGAACGGATTTCGACTTCTCGGCGCTGAATGAACTCGACGACTCCGTGCGCGAGGAAATTCTCGAGGAGCTCGAACCGGAGACGGTGGCAGAGGGCGTTCGCGATCTGGCATCCGACGACGCGGTCGAGTTGCTCGAGGGCCTCGATGACGAGGACAAGGAGCAAATTCTCGAAAAGCTGCCGCAATCGGCGCGCGCCGCGCTTGAGCGGAGCCTGCTTTATCCGGAGAATTCGGCTGGGCGGCGAATGCAGACCGAGTTCGTCTCCGTGCCGCCGGACTGGACCGTCGGGCAGGCGATCGACTACATGCGTGAGACGCCGGACTTGCCCGAGCGGTTTTATGAAATCTACGTGGTCGATAGCTCTCGGCACTGGCAGGGCGCGGTGTCGCTCGATGTGTTGTTGCGTGCGCGCCGCGCCGTGCCTCTTGCCGAGCTGGTTGATGAAGATCGCCGACGGGTCTCCGCGCTTGCGGACCAGGAAGAGGTCGCGCGCCTGTTCGGTAAATACAACCTGGTCGCCGCTCCCGTCGTCGACACCCAGGACCGGCTGGTGGGCGTCATTACCATCGATGACGTCGTCGACGTGATCGAAGAGGAGGCTGACGAAGACCTAAAGGCGCTCGGCGGCGTCACCAGCGATGAACAACTGTCGGATACCGTCCTGACCATCGCCAAGGGCCGCTTCAACTGGCTCCTCGTCAACCTTGCCACCGCCTTTCTCGCTTCCTCGGTGCTTGGTCTCTTCGAGGGGCAATTGGAAAAAATGGTCGCGCTGGCTGTACTCGCCCCGATTGTCGCCAGTCAGGGCGGCAATGCTGCGACCCAAACCATGACGGTTGCCGTACGCGCCCTCGCAACGCGAGAGCTCGGCTCCAATAATGCATTTCGAGTGGTCATTCGGGAGAGCCTTGTCGGGCTTGTCAACGGCCTCGCATTTGCCATCATAACGGGGGTGGCCGCGGTACTCTGGTTCAAGATCCCCGGCCTCGGTGTGGTGATCGGACTGGCGATCATCTGCAATCTCGTGGCCGGCGCGTTGGGCGGCATTCTGATTCCAATGGTGCTGGATCGGGTGCGCGCCGACCCGGCGGTAGCATCAGGTACTTTCGTCACGACGATTACCGACGTCGTCGGGTTCTTCTCGTTTCTCGGCATCGCGACGCTGTGGTTCGGGTTGAAATGAGTACTTGGGCGCAAGCGGGTACTGGCTCGCGTCGATCCGTCTCGCCGCGAATTTATCGTTAAGCGAACCTTAACGCGCATCGCCGACACTTCTCAGCGGAGTGGCAGATGCAGCGCTTGCGACTGAAGGCTGACGGACGGATCGTCGAATTGCGCGACGGTCAGGAATTTCCTCTTGTTCCGGCGGTGGCTCAGCCAGCCTCGGCGGCCGCCACACTGGAGGAGACCACGAGTTCGCCAGGGGTGCGCGATCTCCGCCGTCGCGCGCGCCTGACCCAGCAGGAATTCGCCGAGCGGCTTGGCGTGCCGGTCGAAACCATCCGCAACTGGGAACAGGGCAAGCGCATGCCGCGCGGGCCGGCCCGGGCGTTGCTTGCCGTCATTGCGCACGCCCCCGAGACGGTTTTTCAGGCTTTGGCCAGAAGCTCACTCTAAAAACCAGCTTCACAAGAATACGCTTGGTGCTCGTCGCCTCGGTTGGCACCCCGAGTCCGGAAGGCCATAATAGGTCTCAAGATCCGGATATCGCAAAATGCAGTTTGTCGAAGCCAATGGCGCCAGAATTCCGGCAATCGGGTTGGGAACCTGGGAGCTGCGCGGACGGACCTGCGCCCGGCTGGTCGAGCAGGCGCTCAAACTTGGCTATCGCCATATCGACACCGCCCAGATTTACGAGAACGAACGCGAGGTCGGCGAAGGCCTGCGTTCCTCGAGGGTGAAACGCGAACAACTGTTTGTCACAACCAAAGTCTGGACCACCCATTTTGCGCCAAACGATCTGGAGCGATCCACCAAAGAGAGCCTGACAAAGCTCCGCCTTTCGGAAATCGATTTACTGCTGCTGCACTGGCCAAATCCGCAGGTGCCGCTCAGGGAAACGCTAGGCGCGCTGGCGCGGGTCAAGAAAGCCGGCCTGGCGCGCCATATCGGCGTCTCGAACTTCACCGTCGCGTTGATCGAGGAGGCAGTAGCTGGCTGCCCGGAGCCTCTGGTTTGTGACCAGGTCGAATATCATCCCTATCTCGATCAGACCCGGGTCAAGCAGGCGTGCGCCCGGCACGGCATGGCCTTGGTGGCCTATAGCCCGGTGGCCAAAGGTCGGGTTAAGAACGATGAGACCCTCGCGCGCATCGGCAAGACCCATGGAAAGACTCCCGCCCAGGTTTGCCTGCGTTGGTTGGTGCAACAGAATGTGGCTGCGATACCCCGAACCTCGCGGATAGAACGGCTCTCGGAAAATATCGACGTATTCGACTTCACCTTGTCCGAACTCGAGATGCAGCACGTTTCAGCTCTGGCAAGCCCGAAAGGCCGGCTGACAGATTTTGGTTTCGCTCCGAAATGGGATTAAGGGCGCTACGCTCTTGGCCTGGCCTGGTGCGCGACCTAGCTCGCCATTGCGCGCCACGCGCTTGAGGCGAACTGCCTCCGCCAGGTGACAATCACAACAGCCGCTGTAGAGATGAATAATACCCAGGGGCTTACAAACCAGCCGAGATAGCCCAACGCAAAAAAGAACGCGCGCTGCCCTCGATTGAAGTGTCTGCCAGCCGCCTCGAACACTCTTGTGGTTCGGATCACGTGGGCTTCTGCCTCCGGCGTGTCGCGGTCTCGAGCGGGCGGCATCGCTCCAAGCAAAATCGCGACATAATTGAACAAACGGTATGACCAGGCAAATTTGAAGAACGCATAAATGAATATCAGCACCAATCCGACGCATTTGATTTCCCAAAGTGCCGGGGAGGGGGTGATATGGATCGGCAGGGCCGTAAAAACGGCCAATGCTTCGTTGGTTGATCGCAACAAGGCCAGAGCGCCGCCGACCGCGAGCAGGCTGGTGGAGGCAAAGAAGGCGGTGCCGTTTTGCAGGGAGGCCATCACCTGCATGTCTACCATGCGGGCCTCGCGATCGAGCAGGTGCCGGATCCAGATCTCGCGATACGCGTGCATGCGGGCCGAAAGACTGCCACGTCCGTAGGCCGTGTGCTCCAGCGTGACGGCATACACGGCCCATTCCAGCACAAAGAAACTGACCGCGAGGATGTCGACCCAATATGCAGCCATCTTGCCCCCTTGCTATGAATGCTGCCACGCGCCAACCGTCGCGGCAACGGGCATGCTGCGCAACTTGAATGCCTGCTCCCGGGCACGGGAGGGTAAATCAAGGAAGGACAACTCGAATGAAGTTGAAGCTTGTGATCGGAAATAAGAACTACTCGTCCTGGTCGATGCGGGCTTGGGTGGCGCTACGCGCGAAGAACATTGATTTCGACGAAGTCTTCATCCCGCTCTATACGGGTGAGGAGGACAAAAACCGGATTCTCGCCTTTACGCCTTCCGGAAAGGTGCCCGCGCTTGTTGATGGAGACATCACGGTCTGGGATTCGCTTGCGATCATCGAATACGTGGCCGAACGATTTCCACAAGCCGGGCTATGGCCGGAGGACCGCGCCCGACGGGCGCATGCGCGTTCGATTTCAGCGGAAATGCATTCGGGCTTCCCGGCGCTGCGCTCCGAATGCGGCATGAACATCCACCGGCCGGTTCGCGCGATTAAGTTATCGGACGAGGCCCGCGCCAATATCGCGCGCGTCCAGGATATCTGGACCGAGTGTCGCGAGCGCTATTCAAAACTTGGACCCTTCCTGTTCGGCGACTTTGGAGCGGCGGACGCCATGTTCGCCCCGGTGGTGCATCGGTTTCGAACCTATGCAATTGCCGCGCGACCCGAGGTGCAGGCCTACATGGAGACCATGATGGCCTTGCCGGCCTTTCAAGAATGGACGCGCCTGGCGCTCGCCGAAACCATCATCATCGAGAAGTTCGAAATCGAGGCGACCCAGTAGCAAAAGGGTGATGCAATCGAGCCTTGACCGACGTCTGAAAGCAGAGTGAATCCGAAGCCAGCACACTCCGCGAAAGGATTTGCCATGGGCATTCTCGATTCACTGGAAAATTCACCCGCGTTCAAGGGGGCACTCGGCCAGCTTGAGGCGGCTGTCCTTCCGGTTGTCCTGAGCGAAGTGCTCGGTAGCGGGAAACAGGGCGGGCTGAGCGCGATTGTCGCGAAGCTGCAGCAGGCGGGCTTCGGCGATCAGGTCAAATCCTGGATTGGAAACGGTCAGAACCTGCCGATCACGACGGAGCAATTGCAGCAGGTGCTTGGCAGCGACACCGTCAAGCAATTAGCCGCCCGTTTCAATATCCCTGTCGATCAGCTCGCGAAGGTCCTGGCGCAGCAATTGCCCGCGGCCGTCGATCAAGCCAGTCCAGAGGGCAAGCTGCCCCATACGGCGTAGCCGGGGCCGGCAGAGCGGTTCCGCGGGTTGGGAGCCCGACACCTGCCTGGAATGCTTCAAAGGCCGGTATAATACTGAAAAAGCTGCAAAATCAGCGTATTTGCTATGCCCTGATGTAACTGGTCAATGAAATCGGGCCTGTGCTATAGAATTGCTTCAAATTTTCAGTATGCGTTGCAGCGCGATGGGGGGTCGGGCTGGCGTTTTGCGTGATGGAGAAGGCGTTGAAGCATAAGTACAACGTTGGTGAGACTGTCTATTTCACCGCCAGCAACGTGGCTCGTCCGGCCGCGAGCGGGACGTATGAAGTCATTCGTTTGCTTCCGACCGATGGCGATGACTGCCAATACCGGATCAAAAGCTCAACCGAGGCCTTTGAGCGGGTCGCCAAGGAAAGCCAGCTAGACGTCTCCTGAGATCACGCCGCAGTGAGCGGGTTCCGCTCGCCCACCCCTAGAAGGTCTCAGAATCATTCGCTGCAAACAGGGCGCGACGATTCGGCATTCACTTTGAGTGAATGCGTTCTATGCTGCGTTGGGGGATATCGCGCATGAACTGGGCTTGGGCCGCATCGCTCGATCAACTTTGGCGCTCGCCGATTTTCCCGATGTGGCTGACGTTGGCCGTGACGGGATTTTTCGGCGTCTGCGTGCTGATCACGCTTTTCCGTGCCGAAAGATCCATTGCCAATGTGGCGCTGACAGCAATCACGCTGTTGGCGCTCGGAATGGCTGCTGCCGAGACCATTCGCGGATTTACTCCAGCCCAGCCAGGTTTGTCCGCCGGGATGGTGCCAGCCGTGCAGCGGACCAGCACGGCGCTCCCCGCATTGTCGTGCATCGATGATCTCGCGGGCGATATTGTTATGGCCGCCTGTGAGAGGACATTGTTCGGCTCGGCCGAGAATACGGCGGCGGCGCTGTCCTATGCGGCATCACAGATCACCAGATTGACTGCGCTCGGCGAGGTCGCCGCGGCAAATCTGAGGATGACGCCGGAACTGGAAATGCTGAGGCGTTCGGTGGAGCGCGACCGCTATGGCCTGATGGCGCAGGTGCTGGTCACGCGCGAGCACTGTTCACCATCAGACTGCGCAGTTTTCCGGGTGCTGACGGATCATCAGCAGATCGCCACGAACATGGCGGATGGGGTCTACGATGGCTTGATCGCCCGTTACGCGCCGTCATGGAACTCCGCGCCCATCGGAGCCACTGGGTCGGTCGGCATGCTTTCATCGTCGATGCCAACCGGCAAACCCACTAATGCCGAATTTCCCTCTGCAGCCTCGACGCCGCCGGTCAGCATCATGACCCCGGAGCCGAGCCCATCAACGTCTGCCGCCCCGCCGCGCCAGGGTGGATCATCAACTCCGCCGCCGAGCGCGCCGTCTCCGGCAGCGCGTCCGGCTGCGTCGGCTGCTCCGGCCGTCGCGGCAGCCAAAAAGCCGGCCGCGCCGAAGCATGCGGCATCCCCGCCACAGCATACGCCGGCGCCGGTTCAGCTAACGCCCCCGCCCGCAGCGCCGGCGCCCGAAGCTTCGAATGATCAATGATTTTACGGGCTGTAGAAGCCGTTCTTGCTTGAGCATCGTTTGCATTCAACGGCTCGGGTAAACTAAAGCAAAGCCGGTTTCCAGTTTCGGGATCATGCTCTAACCTCGGACCATGCCAGTTCATCTCGTCAAGCTTGCCGTCGGCTGCGACTCTGTGAAGGAGCTCAAGCTCTGGGTGGCGGAGCGCATGCAAACGGCAAAAAAAAGAGGGCTGCCGCTCCACCACATTCATATCACCCGGATGACTCCGAAACGTACCGACGAACTGCTTGCCGGCGGTTCCCTGTACTGGGTAATCCGCGGGGAAATCGCCGCCCGCGAAAAAATCATCGCGATTGAACCGTTCCGAGACCGCGACGGTATCGGACGATGCCGTGTGGTGATGAAGCCGAAAGTGATTGCGGTGGCGCCCCGCCCAATGCGGCCGTTCCAGGGCTGGCGCTATTTCACCGAAGATGCTGCCCCGCCGGACCTTGGGAAAGCCGCCGCCGCAAGCGTCGCAGCGATGCCTGAGCCGATGCGGCGCGAACTGCGCGACCTTGGTCTGCTTTGACGGAGCTCTCCACTCGCGGCTACGCCTGATCGGCTGGATACGTTTATGGCTAAACCGCTAAATTATCGATGAGCCGGGTTTCTCCGATTTTGGCTGCGACCAGGACCCTCATTGGGCCATCCTTCAGCGAAGCAATCGGCGCGAGCGTTTCGCCGTGACGGACCTCGAAGTAATCCACGGTGAAACCGGCGATCTTGAGAATTTCGGCGCCGCCCGCCAGCGCGGCTTCAATCGGCTCGCCTTCGCGTAAGCGCCGGGCGGTCTCCTTAATTGCCCGATACAGTTCGGGCGCGGCGCGGCGTTCCTCCGGTGAGAGATAAACGTTTCGCGAAGACATCGCGAGACCGTCGCGGTCGCGCACGGTGCGCGAGCCGACGACCTTGACCCCGAGGTCGAGATCGCGCGCCATCTGTGTTATCACCCGCAATTGCTGGAAGTCCTTTTCACCGAAGATCGCAAAGTTCGGCCGGCACTGAGTGAACAATTTGCCGACCACCGTGGTCACGCCGCGAAAAAAGTGCGGCCGAAAGCGGTCCTCAAGCCCGACGTTGGCCGGACCTTCGGTCAGGATCGTGGTCGCAAAGCCATCCGGATACATCGTTTTGACGTCGGGGTGCCAGACTAGGTCGACGTTCTCGGCCGCGAGCCGGGCGATATCGGCTTTCCAGGTACGCGGATAGGAATCGAAATCCTCCGAGGGCGCAAACTGGGCTGGATTTACAAAGATCGAGACGATCACCTTTGGAGCGCGGCGTTTCGCGAGCCGGACCAGCGACAGATGGCCCTCGTGGAGTGCTCCCATCGTCGGCACCAACGCCGTCGTGTCATTGTTTTTAGTGATGCCGTGGAGGGCGCGACGCAATGCAGGGATCGTGCGGACGATCAGGGGAGTTCGGGACATTCCGATTACGATCTCTGGGCTGGGTTGGGAGCGGTTGGCCCCAAAACTGATGCCGGAGAAGAGACCTTACCAATCCTGATACGCCCCTGCCAATCCAACAGAACGCGTCTGAAGTGCGGCCGACGTGGACGATGACATTTGTCGAACGTCGAGACGCAAACAGTGTCGACGCGTGCACACGATTCACGATTAGGACAGATCATTAGCGATTTAAAGACGCACTTGCGCATTTCACTTGACCGCGGTCGCGCGTGCTTTGAAGATATCTCAGGGGTCGAAACATGATGCTGCAAATGAGTCGGGGCCAATCAGGCTCCGCCCACGTAGTTGTCCTGGGGAATGAGAAGGGCGGCTCGGGTAAATCCACCACCGCTTTGCACATCGCGGTCGCCTTGATGAAAGCAGGTCAGCGGGTCGCAACCATCGACCTCGACTGCCGGCAGCAAAGTTTCAGCCGTTACATCAACAACCGCGACGCCTGGGCGCGGCGCACCGGCCTCAATCTTGAAATTCCCGTGCATTGTTGCATCAAGCTCGGCGAGACCATGCAGATCGCCGACAACGAATCATCCGAGTTCCAGCAGTTCGTGGATGCGGTCAGCGCGGTCGAACACACCTTCGATTTCATCGTGATCGATACGCCGGGGTCGGACAGCTACCTGATGCGTCTGGCGCACTCGATGGCCGATACCCTGGTGACGCCGATCAACGACAGCTTCCTGGATTTCGACGTGCTCGGTACCGTCGACCCGGCGACGTATTCCGTGACTGGAGAGAGCCACTATGCGGAAATGGTGCGCGACACCCGGCGCAAACGTCGCCAACTCGACGGTGCCTCCACCGATTGGATCGTTGTCCGCAACCGCCTTTCAATGCTGGGCTCGCGTAACAAGCAACTCGTAGCCGACAGTCTCAGGGATTTGTCATTTCGATTAGGCTTCCGCTCAATCGACGGGTTCGCCGAACGCGTGGTTTATCGCGAGTTTTTTCCACGCGGGCTTACGGCGCTGGACGATATCGATGAAACCACGCTCGGCACGCGTCCCAATCTCGGCCACGTCACCGCCCGGGAAGAGGTCACAAGCCTGCTCCGCCAATTGAAATTGCCGCTTGATGAGCGCGGCCGCCGACGTGCCGCCAATCGGGCCGAATGGTTCACCCAAGTCGACAAGCCGCTCGAAATTCACGACATTATAGGGGCTTAAAGAGCTGGCGCGGCTTGCAGAGGCCAGACTGTCCAACGGTCTGACAGCGCGTGTTGTCTTACTGCAGCGCACAATAATCAGGCGGACAATTCACAACATTTAAGCTTCACGTCACGTGCCTGTGACATATATTGAGCACAAGCATCCGCAGGATCCAGTGTTGGGCAGGCCTCCTGGATTGGTGCGTCGAGGGTGTGCATGAAGCGCGGGATTACCATTCTGGTTTCGCTTTTAGCGCTGGCCACCGTTGGCTATTTCACTGTGAGCAAGTGGGCGATCAGGCACGAGACCCTGACGTTCTATGACGAGAGCCGTGGCAATCGTCCGGTTGCCGTCGATATCGCCGTACGTCGTGATAAGGAGATGCAGGCCGATGCCGGCCTGATCAAGTTGCCGGCGGCCATTCTTAATCACGGCAACACCGTCAAATTCACCGAGTACTCTTTCCTCGCAAACGTTTTTGCCGCCCGAGGGTACATTGTCGTCAGCATCCAGCACGACCTGCCTACGGATCCACCGATGGTCACGAAAGTCGGGGAACTCTATGTCGGTCGGCAACCGCAGTACCTGCGGGGAGTTGCGAACATCCGCTTCGCCGTAGAGGAAATGAAGAAGGTTCAGCCAAACGCGGACTATGATCATCTGACATTGGTCGGGCATTCCGCGGGCGCCGACATTTCGATGTACTTCGCCAAGCTGCACCCCGAACTCGTCAAAAAAGTCGTGACCCTCGACAATCTGCGTGTTCCGTTCATGACGGACGGCAGGTTCAAGATCCTCTCGTTCCGCTCCAAGGATCCCGTGTTCAAAACAGATCCCGGTGTTATTCCCGCCGAGGAAGAATGTGAGAAGGCGGGGATTACGGTCGTTCGCACCACATTCCAACATAACGATATGCGCGATACCGGTCCTGAGGAGGCGAAAGAATCGATCCAAGGAATGGTCGACAAATTCCTCGAGGACGACAGTTCGTTGAGACCCGTTCCGCCCCAGTCGCCTCCGCCTTTGATGACCGATGCCGGCCCGGTGGCGCCGTTCGTACCGGTCACACCGGCCGCTCCACTTCAGAACTGATCCCGCCTTCGAGCGGCCGCCCCAAGCTGGCGCCCGCCGACTGCCTCTCCGTCGATTGACCGGACCGCCCAGGCAGCCCACATATTGCTTGCTGCAAGCTGCGAGCGCTGATGTCCGCCGAACCGACCAAACCGAAATCCGGAGCCGAGGTGTCCTCCGCCCAAAACGGTGCGCCGGGCAGGCGAGGCTCATTGCCGGAAGCCAAGCCATCGGCCTCCGAGGATATCGCAGCCTTTGTCGCAAAGGCGCGTGCGATGTCGCCGCATGCGGCGGGTGCGCGGGGTCGCCTCGTATTTGCACTTGACGCCACCATGAGCCGGCAGCCGACATGGGATATGGCCTGCGCCCTGCAGGCCGACATGTTTCGCGAAGCGGCGGCGCTCGGCAGCCTTGATATCCGCCTTGTCTATTATCGCGGACTCAATGAGTGCCGCGCGACGGGATGGATTTCCGACAGCGCGCAACTTGCCAAGCTGATGGCCAAAATCGACTGCCGTGGCGGCAATACCCAGATTGGCAAGGTGTTGTCGGAGGCGCGACGCGAAGCAGTCGCCTCTGCCGTGCGCGCTATTGTCTTCGTCGGGGACGCGATGGAGGAAAACGTCGACCACCTCTGCGCCAAGGCCGGCGAGTTGGGGTTGCTCAAAGTGCCCGCATTTATGTTTCAGGAAGGCCATGATCCGGTTGCCGAGCAGGCCTTTCGCGAGATCGCGCGGCTGACGGGAGGCGCGTGGTGCAGGTTCGATCCGGGGGCAGCGGCCCAATTGCGCGAGTTGCTGCGCGCCGCAGCCGCCTATGCCGCCGGCGGACGCGAGGCGCTGTTTCGCTTATCCAAAACGGGCAGTGGGGCCGCAAAGCTACTCGGTCAGATGAAGTGATCTCGGCTTTCTCCAGCCCTCCGCTAGGCTAGGCGCGCCTGCTTTTTGCGGCCCATAGGACTATATTGATTCCATGCCTACGCTGATCGCCGGCGTCGTCGCCGTAATTCTTCTTTACTCCCTGCTGCAGATGTTTCGTGCGGCCAATCCTGTCGTGCTTGCGCGTGGTATCAAGATCGGTGGTGGGGTCGTGGCGCTGGCAGTCGCCGCGTTTACCGGCGTGAAGGGCGAACTCGCGGTCGCTATACCGATCGGCATTTTCGGCGCGGGCCTGCTCGGGTGGACCCCGTTTGGCACATCTGGGTTCGGCAGTTTCGGCGGATTGTTCGGAGGCGGGCGACGCTCGCCCGGACAGACCTCTCGGGTGCGCTCGCAGTTTCTCGACATGACGCTCGACCACGACAGCGGCGAACTCCGCGGCCAGATCGTAGCCGGAGCTTATGCGGGTCACGCGTTGGAGGAATTCGACCTCACCCAACTGACCTCGATGATATCGGGGTTCGATGCCGAAAGCGTGTCGTTACTTGAAAGCTATCTGGACCGCAGGTTTCCCGCCTGGCGTCAGAACGCGCAAGGAAATACGGCAGGGTGGCAGAGCCGCGCGGCGACGGGCGGCAAAATGACGGACGAGGAGGCCTATCAGATCCTTGGCCTGGAGCCGGGGGCGGGGCGTGACGACATCGGCCGGGCTCACCGCGCGCTCATGAAGAAATTGCATCCCGACCAAGGGGGGTCGACGTACCTCGCCGCCCGTGTAAACGAGGCTAAGGATACTTTGCTTCGCACGCATAAAAAGTAACTCCGCACTACGCCACTAAACGCCACGAACCCAATGCTGCTTCTAAAATCTCTTTTGCGATCGACATGCCTATACGGCCCTGTCGTCAGGCGTGGTCGATCCTGATCTCGTCAGTATTAGCTGCAAATTCTTGACGATAAGTTTGCAGCACAAAGATCGCCGGCTGTTTCAGCCGGTCATGCCAACCGATCCGGCCATGGAGGCGGCGGCCTTTTAGTTCGCTGGAAAACTGATCAGTTGCGAAGGGTAATGCAGGAGATATCGGACCGCTTCAGCGTCCGGCACACAGCTTCGGCCTGATCGCGATCAAGCCCGGCGAAACGAGCCCGGTATAGCTTGCGATCGCCTTTGGCGATCACCGGCTCGGTAAACGGATCCGCTCTCGCCAACAGGCCGCGGGCCTGGTTGCGAGCCGCAGAGATCCGCTGCTGGGCTTCCGTTTCCGTCTCCAGAGCGCCCACTTGGATGATCCAGCCGCTGTGGGCTGCTGCTACCGGTTTGGTCGGGCTGTTTTGCTGAACCGGTTGAGGATGGGCGGCCGAAGCCGGGTCGGCATAGGCCATCGCTTGCGAGGCGGTGGAGGAGGATGGGAAGCTCGATGCCGGAAGCACACCAAGTATGCCGTTGCCCGTTCCATGATTGGGTGGCTGCGGCGGCATTTCAGTATTTGCGAAATCAGGCTTGGCGACTTCAACCCGGCTGGTTTCAGCCCTGGCCACGACAGAGTTTGATGTTTCCGGCAGTGCCGGTTGGGCCGCGGGAATTGCATTGGTGGTGCCCGGCGACCCCGTGGCCGATGCGAGCTTCATTTGGCCCGCCTTGACCTGAACGGTCTTCACGCGAACCGGTTTCATCGGTTCGGACGAACCTGGAATTGCGGCCAACGCCTGAGTTTGGATGACGCCATTCGTCAACGGCGCGGGCTCGGCTTTCGGTTGCGGCACGGCGGCGGCCGCTTGGGCAAAGATGGATTTGGCAGTGGGCGAGGGAGCACGGGTAGTGACCGCAGCGGACGGCCTGGCAGCAGCCGAAAGGTCGATGGCGTTCTGCTCTCCAGCCGCTGGAACTGGGTCCGCTTCTGCTTGCGCCACCTCGACGTTCGCGTCCAACGGATTGCGTTCGGTGATCGCGGCAACGGTGCGCCTGGTGGCGGCTTTTTCCAGGTTTTCCGCGAGCAGATTGCGCATGGTGGCGTCGCGCGAGCCACTGCTACGCCCGCCCATCACAACCCCGATCAGATGCCGATTGCCGCGGCGCATGGAAGTTACGAGATTGAAGCCGGACGAGCGAGTGTAACCGGTCTTGATTCCGTCGACGCCTTCGACCTTTCCCAAGAGGTGGTTATGGTTGCGGATCGACTGGCCATGATAGTTGAAGGCCGTCGTCGAAAAATAGCGATAGTAGCGCGGAAAGCGGTCCTGGATCGCGCGGCCCAGCGTGGATTGATCGCGCGCCGTCGTGATCTGTTCATCGTTCGGCAGGCCCGAGGCGTTGCGATAAATCGTACGTGTCATGCCGAGCGAGCGCGCCTTGCGGGTCATCAGCCTGGCGAACTCTGCCTCGTCGCCGGCGATGGCTTCAGCGATCACAACAGCGGCGTCATTCGCCGAACGCGTGACCAGTCCCTTGATCGCGTCTTCTACCCGGATGGTTTGTCCCGGGCGCAGACCGAGTTTGGTGGGCGCCTGCTCTGAAGCGCGTTCGGAGACGCTCATTTCGCTGTCGAGTTTGATCGCACCGGCATCGAGCCGCTCGAACAGCAAATAGAGCGTCATGATCTTGGTGAGGGAAGCAGGATGACGGCTTGCGTCGGGATTGTTGGCGGAAAGCGTGGCGCCCGAATTGCCGTCGACGATGATCGAGGAGAATCCCGGGCTATAGCTCTCGCGCGCTTCCTGATGGCGGGCATGCTGGTGATGCCGTGAACGCCGCGCTTCCGCTCTGTCGCTTGTGAAAATGACTGCTGTGCTGATCGTGACCAGTCCGAAAACGCAAACCCGCAAAGCACGCGAGGAAGCCAACGTTGTGCGAAGCATAAACTTCCCTGTCCCAATTTCTGTCTTGATCACCGGTTCGTGAGGCCAAATTATGCCCAGCCGCTGGGATGTTTCCCTGCTCGAACGCGCAACCCAGCGGGCGTGTTTTTCCGCTCGAGGGCGTTCGGGGTCTGTATCCTAGCTAACAGACTGTACGCGAATGTTTTTTGCTGCTCGTCCAATTCCAAACGAGCGTTGGGAATCAGGTTAGGCGGCGTGAGTTTCCATAACGTTAACGAACCCTTGCGCCGCGAGCCAGTATTCACCGCCGATATTCCCCTTGTGCGGCGCACAAATCACCTTGACGTTTGTTGTGCACTGCACTATATGCCGATTTATTAGGCCGCGGTCCGGCAGATCAGATGCATACAGTCTCGGAAGGACACCCATGATGATTAAACTTGAGGATATTCAGCAGTACGGCAAAGAACATCTGGAAACCGTCGTTGCGTCGGCGACCTCTGTTCAAAGCAACCTTCAGGCAATCGCCACTGCCTACGGTGACTACACCAAGAAATCGTTCGAAGAGACCAGGTCCTTCGTCGAGAAGCTTTCGGGAGCGAAGTCGCTGGACAAGGCGATTGAGGCACAGACCGAATTCGCGAAATCGGCTTATGAAACCTTCGTAGCGGATTCCCAGAAGATCGCCGGGCTCTACACCGATCTCGCTAAGCAGACGTATAAGCCTTTGGAAGGCCTGATTGCGAAGATCACCCCGGCCGCGGCCGCCTGAACAGACCAACCTGCATTGAAGCGAAGCCCGGCAGTTACGCCGGGCTTTTTTTGCGATTCAGTCCTGGCGATTGTTCTCTGGATAACTCCAACGAGCTTGTTCCGCGCCGATTGGGCGATGCTGCGGCTCAAGGCTAAGTGCTCTAGCAAACTTTCCTGATCTATCGAAAAAAGTGAACCATTCTGCCTGCGCAGCTTGCAGAATCGCTGTGCGACTGCGGTTCGCGATCTTGTTTTGTCAAATCGGACCAGATTGATTATTCTTGACAGGATCACCGCGCCGGCTCGGCCAAACGCAAGTCGCATTTGACCAATATGTGCGCGCTTGCGGCGAGCCGAAGGCTAACCCATATTGCTGTTTCTTGCGGTTGGACCTGCCGGGAGCGATGATCTGGAAGCGTGTCTGAGACCTGAGACGCGGTCCAGGAGACGTCGCCCGGTCACTGTCCGATTTCCAGGGGATTTCGAACGCCTGTGCCATGTTGCGATTAAATTCCAGATTTAAGCTCTCCGCGCCGCCCGCCCTCGCGTCCGCATCCGCTTCCCGAATGGGCAATGATGAGAACCGTAGCGGCGGCAATGGCGGTCCGGCCACTTCCGTCATCGCCAAGGTCAAGCCCAAGACCAAGCGCCCCAATCTTTATCGCGTGTTGATTTTGAACGATGACTACACGCCCATGGAATTCGTCGTTCACGTGCTTGAGAAGTTTTTCCACAAGGATGTCGAGGCGGCCACCAAGATTATGCTGCACGTGCATCATCACGGAATCGGGGAGTGCGGAGTCTTCACTTACGAGATCGCTGAGACCAAGGTCACGCAGGTGATGGATTTCGCTCGGAAACACCAGCATCCGCTGCAATGCGTGATGGAAAAAAAATAATTTGCCGCGACGGCCGCCGAACCGACGCGGGTTTTTGGGTCAGAAATTCCCTCGATCAGTCAAGCGTACGCCTTTCTTTGGGCGGGTTACCCCGGCCTTCTGGATGGAGGCTCGCTAGCCGACGGTTAACGACTCGGGGGAACCGATCTTACGCAGTGATCTTATGTAACTATATGAAGAAGGTTGTTGTTGCCTGACCGGGCAACGACGATCATGATGGCGGGGGGCCACAGAGGACCGAATGCCGACTTTTTCCCAAAGCCTTGAACAATCTCTGCACCGTGCGCTGGCGATTGCAAACGAGCGTCACCACCAATACGCGACGTTGGAGCACCTCCTGCTGTCGCTGGTGGATGACTCCGATGCGGCAGCGGTCATGCGGGCCTGCAGCGTCGATCTCGACAAGCTGCGCGCCAGCCTCGTCAACTATCTTGAGACCGAGTTTGAAAACCTGGTGACGGACGGGGCCGATGACGCCAAGCCGACCGCGGGATTTCAACGCGTGATTCAGCGCGCGGTCATTCATGTTCAGTCATCCGGCCGGGAAGAGGTCACTGGCGCGAATGTTCTGATCGCGATTTTCGCCGAACGCGAAAGCCATGCGGCTTATTTCCTGCAGGAGCAGGACATGACCCGCTATGACGCGGTCAACTACATCAGTCACGGCATCGCCAAGCGGCCCGGCGTTTCCGAAGCGCGCCCGGTGCGAGGCGTCGACGAAGAAACCGAGACCAAGGGCAACGAGGATACCAAGAAGAAGGGTGAGGCGCTCGAGACCTACTGCGTCAATCTCAACAAGAAAGCGCGTGACGGCAAAATCGATCCTGTGATCGGACGCAATTCCGAGATCAACCGCGCCATCCAGGTGCTCTGCCGTCGACAAAAGAACAATCCGCTGTTCGTCGGCGAGGCTGGCGTTGGCAAGACCGCCATCGCGGAAGGGCTGGCCAAACGCATTGTCGATAGCGAAGTGCCTGAAGTGCTGTCCGCGGCTACCGTGTTCTCGCTTGACATGGGAACCTTGCTCGCGGGCACCCGGTATCGCGGCGATTTCGAGGAGCGCTTGAAACAGGTTCTCAAGGAGCTTGAGGCGCATCCGAATGCCATCCTGTTCATCGATGAAATCCACACGGTGATCGGAGCCGGCGCGACTTCCGGCGGAGCGATGGACGCGTCCAACCTGCTCAAACCGGCGTTGGCGTCGGGCACGATCCGCTGCATGGGGTCGACGACCTATAAAGAATATCGTCAGCACTTCGAAAAGGACCGCGCGCTTGTTCGCCGGTTCCAGAAAATCGACATCAACGAGCCGACCGTCGACGATGCAATTGCGATCCTCAAAGGCCTCAAGCCCTACTTCGAGGACTATCATCGCCTGAAATATACCAACGAGGCGATCGAGGCTGCTGTTCAACTGTCGTCACGTTACATTCACGACCGCAAGCTGCCGGACAAGGCCATCGACGTCATCGATGAGTCCGGCGCGGCACAGATGCTGCTGTCAGAGAACAAGCGCAAGAAGACGATCGGTATCAAGGAAATCGAGACCACGATCGCAACGATGGCGCGGATCCCGCCAAAGAGCGTGTCGAAAGATGACGCCGAGGTGCTCAAGCACCTTGAACAAACGCTGAAACGCGTTGTGTTTGGCCAGGATAAGGCGATCGATGCGCTTGCTGCCTCGATCAAGCTGGCGCGCGCCGGCTTGCGGGAGCCGGAAAAACCGATCGGCAGCTATCTGTTCTCGGGTCCGACCGGCGTCGGCAAAACCGAGGTTGCCAAGCAATTGGCGGCATCGCTCGGCGTTGAACTGATCCGCTTCGACATGTCGGAGTATATGGAACGGCACACCGTGTCGCGGCTGATCGGTGCGCCTCCTGGTTATGTCGGATTCGACCAGGGTGGGCTGCTGACCGACGGTGTCGACCAGCACCCGCACTGCGTGGTATTGCTCGATGAGATCGAGAAGGCGCATCCTGATCTCTACAACGTGCTGCTGCAGATCATGGACCACGGCCGCCTCACCGACCACAATGGCAAGCAGGTGAACTTCCGGAATGTGATTCTGATTATGACCACCAATGCCGGCGCCGCCGATCTGGCGCGGCAAGCATTCGGCTTCACGCGCAACAAGCGGGAAGGGGACGATCACGAGGCGATCAACCGGCAGTTCGCGCCCGAATTCCGGAACCGGCTCGACGCCATTGTCTCATTCGCTCATCTCAATACCGAGGTGATCGGCATGGTGGTCGAAAAGTTCGTGCTGCAGCTCGAAGCCCAGCTTGCCGATCGTGACGTGACGATCGAGCTTTCGGACCCGGCCAAGGCTTGGCTGGTCCAGCACGGCTATGATGAGCAGATGGGTGCCCGGCCGATGTCTCGCGTCATCCAGGAGCACATCAAGAAGCCGTTGGCGGACGAGGTGCTGTTCGGGAAACTGAAGGGCGGCGGTCACGTTCGCGTGGTGCTGGTGGCCGACGAGTCGGCTTCCGAACCCGGGACGCAAAAGGTCGGCTTTGAATTCGTCGAAGGGCCGGTAACGCCCAAGCCTGAAAAACTGCCGGGTGCGCGCAAACGGACGGTGCCGCGCAAGCCGAAACCGAGCGGTCCCGGCGGTGGCGGTTCGAAGGGACCGGCGTCACGCGGTCCGCTGGTCAAGGTGTAACCCGCTCAGAAAGACCAAATTCAGAAGCCGGCGCTCGAAAGATCGCCGGCTTTTTTGGTCCGCCAGAGTGGCATGCTGGAAGCACCGTTTCGGGGAGATAAGCGCCCGGGCTGGTAACCCGCGAAGGATTGGACCGTTAGGCCTTCAGCCTTCGCTTAGAAGCTGGTTGATGCGGCGCTGTAGCTGCCGTTTTTTCTTCTCGCTCCTGCGCAGGCGCCGATCGAGATCCGAGGGTGGCAGCTTGAATGTACGTTCCGAGCTGAACGCAGCGTCAACGAAACGATCGCGCCAGAGCATCATTCTGGTGAGAAGGGATCGCCCGCTTGGGAACGCCCTCGGGACGTCTTTTTCGGAGCTGTCGCGCACCGTGCGCTCGCGGGTCAAGCTGGACTTGCCATCCTCCGCCTCGCTCCCATGAATGAGCCTGTCGGGCGCGCTCTGGTGTCGGTCCAACATCCGTCGTCTCCCGATGAAGATGCGGGCGACCTTACCCGGCCCGCTTACGCGTGAAAGGTCCCGGCGAGCGAAATGCGCCATTAACGTAAATCGATCATGGCCTCGAAAATACCCGAAACCCGCCTTTAGGCCGCGCTCTCTCGCAATCCGCGCGCAACCAGTTTCTGCGCGTCGAATTCCCGGCGTCGGCGCGCCAACTCCTCGGCACTTAACATCGCGACGTTGTTGTAATCCCGTTTCCAGGAAGCATCCGCGCTCCAGCGTAGCGGCGACTGCACCGTGGTCCGCGCGCTTGGTGCCGATTCGAGCACGCGCATCGCGAGCTCGAAAGTAAGGGCTTGCGAGGCTTGGTCGTGCGGCTTGCCAGCCGAATTACCAAGCGGAAAATCAGAGAATAAAAACCGAGGCACCGCGGCATGCTCCACAATGTCCTTGGCGCAGCCCATCACAACCGTGGAAATGCCGTTGGCCTCGAGATGCCGGGCGATCAGGCTGACAGTCTGGTGACAAACCGGACAGTTCGGGACCAGTACCGCGGCATCCACTCCGTCCTCCCGACAGCGCGCAAGAATTTCAGGCGCATCGGTTTCGAGGGTGATGCGATGGCTGCGATTGGTCGGTGCCCCGAAGAAGCGCGGTCCGATGGCGCCGATGCGCCGTTCACGCACGAGCCGCTGCAGTTGTGGCAATGGAAACCAGGTTCCGCTGTCCTCTGCCGAAGTGTGCACGCGATCGTAGGCAATATGCGAAATTCGAACATCGTGCGTCTTTGAAGTGTCGCCGTCATACACGGAGTAGAACTTTGCGCCGCCATTATATTTGGCGCCCGGTCCCTGATCGCCCTTGGCAGGATCAAACAGCGCCGCCGTCGTGACAATCGTCACGCGTGACTCGGCTAGCGGCTTCATCATCGGCTGAAACGGCGCATCAACATAGTGTGCCCAGCGATATGGCGTGGTGTAGCCGATTGCGGCGTAATATTCGCGGGTTCGTTCCATGTAGGGAATCGGGACGTCGTCATCCGGCGCAATGCCAGACCGGTCTTCAACTGGCGTGCTCATGTCTTGCGCTCCTGCAGGCGGCACCTCATTCTTTGATAGCTAAACGGCCGGCTCTACGTGTCAAGCAGCGTGCTCCCGGAACGAAATATGGCGGTGCAAGCGGTTATCAATTGGCGTACTGCGCTTTGCCTTGCGGTGATCTTGCTCATCCCGATGCCGTCCGCGGCGGACGATCCTGCTCCGGCCAAGACTGAAATCGCGAGACCGAGCGTCGAAGAGCCCGCCTTGCAACAGCCGGTACCGCCGCAGGGACGTGAGAGCGACACCCGCGAGGCAATGTGCCTGATGATCGAGTCGGCGGCGAGGTCGAACGATCTGCCGGTCGAGTTTTTCGCGCGCGTGATCTGGCAGGAGAGCCGCTTTCAATCCGATGCGGTGGGACCCGTCACTCGAAACGGTCAGCGCGCCCAGGGCATCGCGCAATTCATGCCGGGAACCGCCAGCGAGCGCCGGCTGCTCGATCCTTTCAATCCGGTGCAGGCACTTCCGAAATCGGCGGAGTTCCTGAGCGAACTGCGCAACCAGTTCGGCAATCTTGGGCTCGCCGCTGCGGCCTACAACGCTGGGCCGCGGCGAGTGCAGGAATGGCTGTCAGGTTCAGGCCCGATGCCGCAGGAGACCCGCAACTATGTGTCCGCCATCACCGGCACATCGGTCGACGATTGGGCCGCTGCCGGCAACAAGGGCAAAATGCTGGATCGGGCGCCGCGCGCGAGTTGCCGCGAGCTGATGGCCTTGTTGAAGCGGGCACCCAATTCATTTGTGACCGAACTGGAGCAGCGCGTGAAGTTTGCTGCAGCCAAATTGTGGGGCGTGCAGCTCGCGGCTGGCTGGGACCGCAACAAGGCGCTTGCGATGTATGCGCGCGCGATCAAGGGATTGCGTGGCGTGATAGGCGACCAGGATCCAAGCTTGTTAAGCTCGAGGATGCGATCACGGGGCACCCGCACGTTTTATCAGGTTCGAATCGGCGCGGACACGCGGCCGGCGGCCGACGATCTCTGCAACCGCATTCGCCGTGCAGGGGGCGCCTGCTTCGTGTTGCGCAATTTCAGGGGATGAGCAGGGCGGTCCATCTCTCGTCTCAACGCCCGAGAAAAATCGCTGCGCCGGTGCGGCACGTATAGTAAGCATCGGTCATGAGCAATGACGTTTTCCATTCGCTTTCGGCTGTGCAACGCGAATCCGTTCACTCAGCCCTGGTAGCCAGCTTTGGCTCGGCCGCACCGTGCGCAGTCACGCAAGTTACCGGCGGAGCTT
>NZ_DATEPI010000217.1:0-11413 GCF_035273305.1 Bradyrhizobium sp.
GGTGATTCCCGCTCGCTGTGGGAACACAGCATTCCGCCGATATCCGAACCGCGCCACTCCATTACATTCCGCACGCTTGCAGAATGATCGGTGCTCTCTGGAGAGCGTAGTCTTTTCAGCGGGGCGGCTTCAGCTCGCCCGCAAGCCAGCCGGTCGCATCGGTTTTGAGAGGATCGACGTCGAAAGAGACTTTTTCCAGATGATGGCAAGTGCTGCATTCAAAGGTACGTTCTTCGTAGCCTCGCTTGCCCGGCGAAATCCGGGCCAAGCCCATCCTGTGCTTACAGGTCGGGCACATCGGCCGCTCGACATTGGACAAGGAGTTACGCATTACCCACCAAGGTAAGAACCATATTCATTTTATGATCCGGCGGTCTGTCCGGTATACGACTGGCGCCCACGATTTTAGTTCGGGCTGCGGGTTTAGGGAACCATGGGAGGATAGCTGAATTTGCGTACTGGGCCTACCTAAATGGTTGGCCTGCACGGGCTCGGCCTGAGCGCCCCTATCCCTCGGTCCGAGGCCGTGCACACACGCCAAAGGCAATCGACGTTCATTTTTTCAGAAAGCAATGGTCTGTAACTTGCGGCAGGCACAGCCTGCTTTGAAAGCAGGGGACTGGCCCGCCCCTCCGCTTCCGAATCGAAGCTCCGCGTTTGAATTTCAATTATCGAGAGCTCATTCCCTCCGAAACCGCCTTGCCCGCGGCATCAGCAACGCGCCCCACCTTGTTTGAAACTTTATCTGCTGCCGATTTCGCTGCCTCGACGGTGAGACCCTGTCGTTGCGCTTCCTCGGCGGCACTCTTGAATGACTCCTCCGCGACCTCGGCGGCGCGCGTGGATTGTTCGTCGGCAAACCGCTTCACCGTCTCCTTGAACGCGTCGCTTGCTTCACCCAGATATTCGGATTCAGTTTTCGTCACGGGCACCGCCGCTGCAATACCCGCCCCGATCGCAAGCCCAATGGCCCCCAAAGCCAGCGGTTGCGCCTCAAACAATTCCGTCAGACTGGAGCGGAACGAACCGACCATCTGAGCTCCCGAATCGGGGATCGAGCGGGCGTACTGCGAAACCGTATAAGCCTGCTCTCGACTGAACCTGCTCGCATTTTCAATTGCGGCCGATGCATTGCTTTTTAGCTTTTCGGCCGCAGACGTTACGTTGGCGCCAAGTTTCGCACTACTGTCCATCGCTGCATTTCTCGCGCGCGAGGCCCCGCCAGCAGGATTTGGCATCCAGTCACCATCCGCCGTTCGGTCGACCGTACTCCGTGCTATCGCGAACGCGCCGCCGCCGAACAACCACAAAGCTCCCATGCCGATAAGCGCGGCGGAGACCGGATTTTCGCGCGCAGCCTCTCCTAAATCGCGGACGAAGCTCGAGCTTTTTTCGAAAACCTCCGTCATCGTACCATCTCCTTTGCCGCGAGCTTATCACGTTGCACCTGCTCGAGCGTCACAGCGGGTTTGAGAGCACCGCCCGATAGCCGGCTCAATCCAACGCCAATCAGAATGGCGGAAACAACGACCGCGCCGGCACCGGTTATGAGGTAAGCAATGGGATCGGAAAGTCCGGCCCGGATCAGCGCGGACGAGATCGCGAACAACAAGATGACCAGCGCGGGGATGAGGATCACCGCGCCCGCGCCTATCATGGCCGCCGCTCGGCCGGCCTGACTTGCCTTATCCGAAAGTTCGGCGCGGGCGAGTTCGAACTCGTTGCCGATCAGCTTCGCGAGCTGGCCCACAGCGTCACTGAAGAGCTCGGGTATCGATCGGTTATTCGATGAATTCATCGCGATATCCCCTTTGTGCGCCCTCTGCTCGGCTCCGAATATTCGAAACGTTGCTGCTGTCCCAATCCGATTGTCTGTCACTCGAGGTCTCTGCTGAACTCTTCAAAAACCTGATGACTCCGAAACCGGCGAGCACAGCCATGCCTAGGAACGCGGTCGGCTGCCGCCGCGCAAAAGATTGCGCGTTGCGCAGCAAATCGTTGAAGTTTCCGTTCCTGATGGAATCAGAAACGACTTCAACCTGTGACGCAGCTTTTCGGATGTAAGTGCCGGCGATCGGCAGATCCCTGTCGAACTCCCGAGCAGCACGGCGCATCGTGTCCGCAAGGCTGCCGACGTACTCGGCCCCGGCATTCTTTTGTCCGTCAACTGCTTGCTTCAATTTATCCGCCGCCTGCGAGGCGGTGTCTTTTGCCGCATCGACGAAATCCGACGTCTGATTCTTCATCGTGTCGGCAGACGAGCTGGCCATCTCCTTGGCCTTGTCCCTGAACTCGCGTCCCGCGGAAAGTGCCTGATCCTTTGCGCTCTGCGCCTCAGCCGATGTGCCCGCCCCTGACGACGCCGGGTTCGACGTGCCTTTATCGGCGGTCCTGAATGTCTGGTCAGCCATGATCTGTCTCCCCGTGCGTATTTCGCTGTTGATGATTGTTTTCATTTTGGGCCGGCTCGAACGCGGTAGTGACGGCGGCTTCCGCCACATGGCGCAAGCGTTCCCCGACGTCCCGCGCGGCCTCACTCACCCCATCGGGCGTCAGTCCTTCGGCTTGAGCCTGTCTGACAGCCTCGTCATAGCCTTCGCCGACCGCCTCCTTCGCTGTCCGTACCGCGCCCGCCGCGGCGCGATCAGCTTGGCGTTTCACAGAATCTTTGGCACCGCCCATCAAGCTGTCTTCAATGTCGGAGCGAGGGATCGCGCTGGCTATAATCCCGCCGATAAACAGGCCGACGCCCGCCACCAGGAGCGGATTTTGCTCGACGGTTTCGAAGAAAGTCTTTCCCGCACGCTCGCCGAGGTTTGCCGCACGCTCGGTGAACTTGGACGCCGTGTCCTGGACGGTTCTTGCGGCCTGCAGCCCCATATCTCGGCCGGCCTCCATAGCCTTGCGCCCAGCCGAAGCCGCATCTGAGGCCATATCCCGCACGTTTGTCGCCGCGGTACTGCCCGCCTGGCTCACCTGCTCGCGGATGTTTGCCGATGCATCCGATGCGGCGGCGCCGAAAGATGTCGTTTTCTCTCGGAGCTGTTCAGAGCCGGCAGCGAGATTGGCTGCGGCTTCGTCGCTCGTCGAGCGGGCTGCACCCGTGACCGCATCGGCCAAGCGCGTGACCTTTTCAGACGCGACGGATTTTGCCGTGGATACCGCGTCCACCGCTCGGTCGCTGATCTCTCTGGTGCGCTGTGCCACCGAATTCGACAGATCAGACGCTGCATCTGTTGCTTTTTTTGTGAGCGATTGTCCCGTGCTGGATTTGGCAAGGAATAAACCTGCTCCCATCATCCAGACTGGCAGCGGGATCGCTCGCGCCATCCTGAGCAATGGATAGCCGACGGTCGCGCCCAGGGCGACTGCCTGCATCGGATTACGTTTGGCATCTTCGAGGAGTTCTTCTGCCCGGGTGCGAAGATATTGCGATACCTCACTCTTGATCGCATCCGGCCGAATACGCTCGCGTATATCGCTGGCGCTCTCAGATACATTAGCGCGAAGCTGCTCGACCGTATCCAGCAGGTTTGCCCGCGTCTGCTCAGTCTCGCGCTTCAACTGCTGCAGCGAGCGCGTCTCGCTCTGTTCCATGGCCCTATCCTCTGTGCCCGATTGTGAAGTTGAACTTCCAATCCTCCTCTTTGGTTCCACCAACTCCACGATATCTGGCGATTCAGCGCGCAAGCTCCCGCTTGAATGTTCACGAACGAAGACGGTCGAAAATCAAGTTAGCCGCCCCAGGATTCCGCAGCATCGGAGCGAGCCCCGATCTGCGGCTCCGCACGAGACGCATGACTTGACCAAACTAGACGGAACCTGCGTCGGGCGGTTCCGCTCCATAGGAAGCCATTGTTAAAAACACGAATTTTCTGTCGGACATCGAACAGATTGATCCCGTGAAGCAAGGTAACTTTTCATAGGAATTGAAACAACGCGTAGAGTAATGGAATGAATCGGGTTACGTGCCGCAAGTGGACCAATGAACAGATTGAACTCCTTCGCGCGCTCGTCGAGAGCGGAGCATCAGCCGCTCGAGCGTCCGTAGTGCTCAAACGTCCGAAGCTGGCGGTTCAGAACAAGGCCAGGCAATTGGGTCGGCCGTTTCCGGATGTCAGGAACGTTAAAGCCGCGCGCTTGGCCCGCGAAGCGTTGGAACGGGAATTGATTGAACAGCGCCGCAACGTACTCAGGTCTTGAACGAAAATTAGAACGTCGTAACGGCAGGGAGGTTACGGCTCGACAGGGGCTGAAGAACCGGACCAGCGCTTAGACTTTTTGCAGCATACTTGGTTCCGCGCGTCGGCGTCCAAGCTGACCGCGAAAAAACCGCCGGTCTCCTCACGCGCAGATCAATCCAAGCAATTCAACTCATGCTGCCCGGCATGAAACAACGGATCGTGGTCCCGAGTGAGTTCTTGATCGGCCATACCATCGTTCTTCCCGCGCGGTTCGGCTCGGTGATCACCGCATCCTCCGGAACAACGATCCATTCGCCGTCGAGGCGAACCCGGTAATGACCATCCTTGGATTCCCAATCCGGATCGGCGACGGCGAAGCCATCGGCAAATGAGCAGCAAAGTCCCTTGCCGCTCTTAAGCGTGTCGAACCAGGGTTTGAGGGGCGATCCTGCATACCGGCCGTCATCGCGACCTGTCGCGCTGCCAACCAGGATCACGGTGAAAGCGACTGTCGAAAAAACTTCTAGACATCTTCGGTGAGTCATTCTCGCCACCACGCCCGAACAATGCCGAGGTATAAACGAATCGTTGGGGCGAAGTTCCGTCTCACAACGCGGAAGCGAAAACTCTCTGCGCGTACGTGCGCGAGCCGACATTGCGCGCCCTTATCGTGCGTAATGCGCTGAGAAGTCGCGGCGGCTCACATATCCTTGCACCAGAGCAGCGGCAGCTCCTCGGATTTGATCAATTCGATTTGTTCTGAAAAACGAGCACGGTAGAGCGTCATCAGGGCATCGTGACCGGCATCGGATGAACTGCAAACCGCGTCTTCGACCAGAAGCACTCGAAAGCCGAGATCAACCGCATCGAGAACACTTGCCAATACGCAGACGTCCGTTTCGGCTCCGGTAACGACGAGTGTGCTGACGTTCTTTTGCAACAGGAATTCTACCAGCGGTGATTCCGAAAACGCCGAATAGGCGGGCTTATCTATTAGCCGCGCGGGAGGGACAAAGCGCCGCAATGCCGGCACGAGTTCAAGTTCGGACGAGGGAAGCTCCGCGCGCGTCGCGCGATGCCACTTGTCGAAATAACGGCGCCACCGTCCGGGCCGGTCGGTGGCGTTCATTGGGGTTATGAATCTGGTAAACACCGTACGCGTTGCGTAGCGGCCGGCGATCTCCACAATCACCGGCAAGACGCGTTCCATCCATGGCGTCTCCCAAACCCCTCCCCGCGCAAAGATGTTCTGCATGTCGACCGACAGATGCACTGCATCGGTTATCGGCTCTGTCAGGGTCGTAACCGCCATACTTGCTCTCGATGATCGAGGGGTTCGCTCCACGGTGCGCGTATGAAAACGCGGTGATGACGTCGGAGTTCGGCGTTCAGGGGCGATGCAAATCGCGGGTACAGATCGCAGATAATGTCGACAACACCGCTTGGCGCGTCACGCAGCGGCACTTCCAGGACGACAACTGCCTCGTCTCTGAAATCCCTGTCCTTTCCACGGAGTAATGGAACCCACGCACTGCATTGCGGTTTGGCTCCAATAACGACGGAGTTACTCAAATGGCATCCACATCGCCCCGCCAACGGCGGATCACAGGAAGGGTCATGCATGAATTCAAGCACGGCGAGCTGAAAAGCGGTCGGGCCGGCAAAGGCGGCAAAGTCAAGAGCCGGCGTCAGGCCATCGCGATTGCATTGGAGGAGGCCGGTACTTCAAAATACGAAAGCAATCGCCGAAACAGGCGCAATCTGCGCCGAACCGAAGGCAAGGAAGCGAAGGGCCGTACCGCGCAGCAGGAGCGCGAAGGCAAGTCCCACGTCGGTGCTCGAGGCAAGCGCGAAAGCACCCGGGCTATGGGCGGGCGCGATGCCCGCAAGACCACGGCTAGAGGTCGCAAAGCTTCGCGGGCTCGTACCCGCAAAAGCGACGGTCACACGCGGCAAGAACTTTATGCAAAGGCCCGAAGGCGCCACATCGAGGGGCGCTCAAAGATGAGCAAACGCCAGCTGGAAAATGCGCTCGGTCTGCGCTGAAGGCTTCTCATCTGGTCCAAAGCTGGAATGTCAGGCGCTACCGCAGTAGTCCGCTGCGTGACGGCATTAGTTGACTGAGGCCCTAGGGCGTCCCTTCAGCCTAGCGCGGGAAGTGCTTAAAATCCTTGGTGTGCATCGCTCGGGGAACTTTAGAAGGCCGGAACCATTGGAACTGCTTCACCGGGACTGGGAGCACGCCATGGACACTGAGAATACCCCACAAAAGAAGAAGCCGATCGCTGACCAAATGACCGAGTTAGCCGCCCAAGCCGCCGGGGCTTTGGCCGCGACAGCAGTTCGCGCGGTAGGAAGGCGGGCGAAGAAGGCTGTTGGAAAAGGCACGTCGACCAAGAGCAGAGCGGGAAGTCGTTCGAAGGCAGCGAGGAAAGCTCCGAAACGCCGCGCAAAGAAAGCCGCCGCGACCAAGCGCGCTGCCAAAAAGACGTCAAAAGGACGAGCCAGGAAAACCGGCAAAAAATCGAAGCGCTAGCAGGCTCTACGGCAAACGCCCCTCGCAACGCGTCAACGTCGGGCAGCAAGCATCCGCTGCTTGGGTGCGTTCCGTTGCTTGGGTATCCGGGCTGGACAAGAGGATGCCTGGTAGCGGGGGAGGGACTCGAACCCCCGACCCCAGGATTATGATTCCCGTGCTCTAACCAGCTGAGCTACCCCGCCAAGCATTGCGTTACGGCTTCGCAAGATACCGCCATCGCAAGCGCGCGGCATATAAGAAGCCGGTCAAGGGCATGTCAAGCAAAGCTCGTGCTCGTGCTGAAGCCTGAATTGAGCGGTCATTTCGGCCGCACGGTGGGATCACCGCCAGGGCTGCCCGGCGGAGGGATCACCGGCGTGTTTCCGGCATCCGGGGTCGGCGCGCGAATTTCCGGATCTACGCCTGCCGGCGGACAAAGAACCCCGTCAGACTTCGCCAGTTTGTCACCGAGCGGTTCAGTGGCCCGCGAGGTGGTCGAGCCTTCTGGCGCGATGGTCCCGCGGGGCGGGACCGGCTTCGTCGGCCCGCAATTGGTGCTGGCGACTGGAGCTGGGGGCGCGGTTTGGGCAGGCGGGGTTGCTGGCCCCGGCGGGGCCTGTGCGATGGCCGCGCCGGTCGTCACCATCAGCACACACCAGAAATACAAACAGGGTTTTATCGTCATGCGGGGAAACGGACCTCGCTGCCAGAGGTTCCCGAGTGGATTTCGCGGCGGTTCAAGACTTGCGATAGCGGATTAAAGAAAAATGACCCATCGGCGGCATCGGTCGGCGCTCGATCAAGGTGACATTGCCGTGACCGGCTGCCCAATTTGCCAGGCGCGCCCATGGAAATTCCGGTCGCCAGCCGAGGCGACGCGCCAGCGGCGCAAACGCGAGTTCAAACAAACGGCGCGCGCCATTTTCGGCGCCAATGTGATTGACGAGAATGAGTTCGCCGCCGGGCTTCAGCACGCGGATGAAATCGTTCAACGTAGCCTCGGGGTCGGGCACGGCGGTAACGACATATTGCGCCACCACGGCATCAAAAAATTCATTCCGGAAAGCCAGGTTCTTGGCGTCCATGACGGCGAGCGTCTCGACATTGGGAAGGCCCAGTGCCCGAACGCGCCGCTGCGCCTTGCGCAACATCGGCTCCGAAATATCCACGCCGCACAATTTTGTGCTCGGCGAATAATCCGACAATGATAAGCCGGTGCCGACGCCGACGTCGAGAATTCGCCCACCGATCTTGTCCGCTACCGCGATGGTAGATTGCCGACCGTGATCGAAAACTTTGCCGAATACCAGATCGTATATCGGCGCCCAGCGTCCATAGGCCTTTGCGACCCCTGCCCGGTCGATGTCTGTAGCCATGCCCCCCGCCCTGACAGCTCTAACCGCGCGCGGCCTCGACTAACGGCGATTGCCACGCGATGCTCTTGTCCAGTGAGCTTCTCGCCGTAGCGCTCTGAATGAACCCGCCCCCAAGTACGCGAGCCTGCCCCGAGGGTGCATCGTAGAACACGCAGGCCTGGCCCGGGGATACACCCTCTTCGCCCGCCACGAGTTCAACTTCATAGCCGCGCTCAGTGGGCCGCAGCCAAGCCGATTGCGGCGCCCGGGTCGATCGCACCCGCACGAAAATCTCAAGCCCGCTGCCGATTTCATCGAGCGCGCCATCGCCGATCCAATTGACGTCCCGAAGCGCAATGCGATCCATCCGCAAGGCGTCGCGCGGGCCGACCACGACGCGTCGGCTGGCCGCATCCAGCCTCACGACATAAAGAGGTGCGGCGGAGGCGATGCCCAACCCGCGCCGCTGGCCGACCGTGAAATGAACGATGCCCTGATGCCTGCCGATGGTCTGGCCATCGAGATCGACGATGTCGCCCGGCTCGATCGCGTTCGGCCGCAACCGGCCGATAATATCCGTGTAGCGTCCGCTCGGCACGAAGCAGATATCCTGGCTGTCCTGCTTGTCCGCAACCGTCAGTCCGAAGCGGCGCGCCAGTTCGCGGGTCTGAGCCTTCGTCATGTCGCCGAGCGGGAAGCGCAAATAATCCAGCTGTTCGCGCGTGGTTGCAAATAAGAAGTAGCTCTGGTCGCGATCAGCATCAGCGGCGCAGACCATCGCGCGCGATCCATCGCTCATTCGGCGCGAGGCCACATAGTGGCCGGTGGCGAGGGCGGCGGCCCCAAGCTCGCGCGCGGTCGCCAGCAGATCGCGAAACTTGATCGAGCGGTTACACTCGATGCAGGGAACTGGCGTTTCGCCCAACGCATAGCTATCGGCGAAGTTGTCGATCACCGATTCTCGGAAACGGTTCTCGTAATCCAGCACGTAATGAGGAATGCCGATGCGCTCGGCGACGTTGCGGGCGTCGTGGATGTCTTGTCCGGCGCAGCAGGCGCCCTTGCGATGTGTTGCCGCGCCGTGATCATAGAGTTGGAGCGTGATGCCGACCACGTCGTAACCTTGGGACTTCAACAGCGCAGCCGTCGTCGAGGAGTCGACGCCGCCGGACATAGCGACGACCACTCTTGTGCTCTGTGGCGGGCCTTGAAGATCCAAACTGTTGAGCATGGTTCCGGTCGTTTGCGATAGCGGGCCTTCAAACCCTTGGCGACAGGGAAGCGTCTTGGGTCGAAAAGCCTAGCTTTGGATTGAATTCGGAACGGTCCGGCAGAGCCGAATGTGCTCTGCCCCAAGCGGCCGAAAAGCTTGCCTTTAATATAGGCGCTATTCTGGTCAGGCAATCACGCCTTCCGCTTTTCCTCCCCACCCCGACCGGCAAATCTTGCCGCCGGGCAAAATAACCGCTGCCATGGCGGTTTTCCGGGTCACCAATTTGTCAATTAATTCGCTGATTACAAAAGGTATTTCTGAAATAAAGGATTGGCCCGGTCCTTGCTGCTGTCTGGTCCAGTTTCATTCCGAGAGGCGACCAAGTGTTCAGCGTCACGTCAGAACCAGTAGCAAGCGCATCTATTCAGACAGCGCAGCCGAAAACGGCGCGGTCTGACCGCGGCGCGCAGAGCGATGATTTTGGGGCGCTGCTCGACTCGAGTCTTCCGGCCGGGACCCAAGGCTCAAGCTCAGCCGCGCGGCAGACATCCGCGTCGCAGCGTCGCGCGGATGATGATGCCGCAGCAACCAGCGACAGGGGCCGATCACGCAAGGCTTCGGCCAGCCGCTCGGACGACACGTCCGATGACCAGAGCGCCACGAGCATTGCGGACGATAGCGGGCCGGAAGCCACACAGAGTTCCGACGCGGGAGCGGCCGGCAAGGCTGAGAAAAATATCGCCACCCTTCCGCGCACCCCAACAAAATCGGGTTCGTCCAAAAACAGTAACGCGCAGCAAAGCGATAAAGCGCCTGCCGGAACTGCCGCATCGACCAATCCCGCTGCTTCGACACCGCAAGATGCTGCCTCGGTGATAATCCCAGCCGCGATCGCGGTGGCCATAGCCGTCCCGCTCGCGCTCGCGGATGTTCCTGCTGCTTCGCCTTCAAACGCGAGCAGCAAGATCCCAGTTGTAGTGGCTGGTGCGGCTGCGGGCGCCTCAGCCGCCGCTTCCGCCGGCCCAGCATCCGCGTTGCCGTCGGATCAGGCTAAGGTCGTTTCGGATGCGGTCGACGCAACCGCTTCTGCAACTTTGAGCAGCCCAGCTTTGGCCGCTGCACCAGTTATCCCCGCAGCAAGCGCAGCCCCGGCCGTCAGCCCGGAAAAAACAGCCGTCATTGAAGCAGCTGCCTTTGTTGAAGCTGCAGGCCAGAGCACCGTCGCGTCCATCCCGCAAGCGGCTGCCCAGACCGAAGCAACGCCTGCGAATGAGGCTGCATTGGCTGCCGCCGCAATAATCCCAAGCGCAACGCCGAAGACTGTACAGCCCAAGTCTGCGGTCGCAGTGGCGGCAAAAGGCGCTGCAAGCACACCAGATGGCAAATCAGCAAGCTCTGGCCGCTCCGCAACCGGCACAGACGTATTGGCGGCGGAGCCCAAGCCCGAGCAGCCGGCACCGGTCAAACCGGAATCCGGCAATGACAATTCCGACCGGACCAAATCCGACGCCGCTGCCACCAAAGCGTCGCCGCCAATCGATTCTGCGCCGGCCCATTCAGTATTGGCCCCAACTGCCCATCCATTGAACGATTCAACAGACGCGAGCAGCCAAACGACGACGGTAATCCAGCCGGCCGTTCCCGTCGCCCCAACCACGGCCACTCCCGCGGCCGCGCTGAGCGTCACCGCTGCAACCAATGGGCTGGTGCCCGTGAGCGGGCTGGCCTTCGAAATCGCCGCCTCGGCGCGTAGCGGCAAGAGCCACTTTGATATCCGGCTCGATCCAGCCGATCTGGGCCGCATTGACGTGCGCATTGATGTCGATCGGACCGGTCAGGTGACTTCGCATGTCACGGTGGAAAAACCGGAGACGCTTTCGATGTTGAGGCAGGATGCGCCACAACTGCAGCGCGCGCTTGACGATGCCGGGTTCAAGACCGGGGATGGCGGCCTGCAATTCAGCCTGCGCGATCAGTCCTCTTCCGGAAACAATTGGCGCAACGAGACCAGCGGCAACGCGCAACGGCTCGCGATTACTGAGGACGAATCCGTTCCGGCGACGATTGCCGGAAGAAGCTATGGCCGCATGCTCGGGTCGACCAGCGGCGTCGATATCAGGGTCTGAGGAGACAAAAATGACAG
>NZ_DATEPI010000218.1:0-4713 GCF_035273305.1 Bradyrhizobium sp.
CCCCCCAACGGGAGGCTTACTATCTGGAAGGATAGATCATGACCGCAGCGAAGCCCGCTTCGCGGCCCAATGTGCCGCATTTTTCTTCCGGCCCCTGTGCCAAGCGCCCCGGCTGGAGCTCCCAAAACCTCAAGGACGCGGCTCTCGGCCGCTCGCATCGCGCCAAGATCGGCAAGGCCAAGCTCAAGCTTGCGATCGAACTCACCCGCGAAGTGCTGGAAGTGCCGGCCGGATACAGGATCGGCATCGTGCCTGCGTCCGATACCGGCGCCGTAGAAATGGCGCTATGGTCGCTACTGGGCGCCCGCCCGGTCACCACAATCGCGTGGGAATCCTTCGGCGAAGGCTGGGTCAGCGATATCGTCAAGGAGCTGCAGCTCAAGGAGCTGACCAGGCTGCACGCCGGCTATGGCGAGATCCCCGATCTGAGCAAGGCTGATCCTGCTTCGGACATCGTCTTCACCTGGAACGGCACGACCTCGGGCGTTCGCGTCCCCAATGCAGACTGGATCAAAGCCGATCGCCAAGGCCTGACCATCTGCGACGCGACTTCGGCGGCTTTCGCCCAAAAGCTCGACTGGCCCAAGCTGGATGTCGTGACCTTCTCCTGGCAGAAGGCGCTTGGTGGCGAGGCCGCGCACGGCATGCTTGTGCTTTCACCGCGCGCGGTGGCGAGGCTCGAGAGTTACAAGCCTGCATGGCCGCTGCCGAAAATTTTCCGCATGACCAAAGGTGGCAAGCTCAACGAAGGCATCTTCGAGGGCGAGACCATCAACACGCCTTCCATGCTGTGCGTCGAGGATTATCTCGATGCGCTGAACTGGGCGAAGTCGATCGGCGGCCTCAAGGCCCTGATCGCGCGCGCCGATGCCAACGCCAAGGTGCTCGCTGACTGGAAAGCAAGGACGTCCTGGATTGATTTCCTGGCGAAGGATCCAGCGATCCGGTCCAATACGTCCGTATGCCTGAAGGTCGTCGATCCTGCGATCACCGCGCTTAATGCAGACGCGCAATCCGAGTTTGCCAAGAAGCTGGTTGCGCTGGTGGAGAAGGAAGGCGCCGGTTACGATTTCGCGCATTATCGCGATGCGCCTGCGGGCCTGCGCATCTGGTGCGGCGCAACTGTCGAAGCAAGCGACGTCGCATTGCTGACGCAGTGGATCGATTGGGCGTTTGCCGAGACCAAGGCATCGCTTGCAAAGGCTGCGTAAGCCTTACCCGTGGCCTCTTCCGGCGAGACCGGGGGAGGGCGCAGAAATCTTCACTCATTCCGGCGCATCGCCGACCTCCCGTTACGGGAGGTGGAGGAAAAGCAAATGTCCAAGCCCAAAGTTCTCATTTCCGACGCGCTCTCGCCCGCCGCGGTCCAGATTTTCAGGGATCGCGGCATCGAAGTTGATTTCCAGCCTAACCTTGGCAAGGACAAGGACAAACTGGCTGAGGTCATCGGCGGCTATGACGGACTTGCGATCCGTTCGGCCACAAAGGCTACCGCGAAGATCCTGGACAAGGCAAAGCGGCTGAAGGTGATCGGTCGCGCTGGAATCGGGGTCGACAATGTGGAGATTCCCGCCGCCACCGCGAAGGGCATCATCGTCATGAACACGCCGTTCGGAAATTCGATCACTACGGCCGAACACGCCATCACGCTGATGCTGGCGCTGGCGCGCGAAATTCCACAGGCCGATGCTTCGACCCAGGCCGGCAAGTGGGAGAAGAACCGCTTTATGGGAGTCGAGATCACCGCCAAAACTCTGGGCATTATCGGTTGCGGCAACATCGGGGCGATCGTGGCCGATCGCGCCCTCGGTCTGCGCATGAAGGTGATCGCGTATGATCCGTTCCTGTCGCCGGAACGCGCCAAGGACATCGGCGTGGAAAAAGTGGAGCTCGAGGATCTGTTCAAGCGCGCCGATTTCATCACGCTGCATACGCCACTGACAGAGAAGACCCGGAATATCATCGACGCCAACGCTCTTGCCAAGATGAAGCCGGGCGTGCGCATTATCAATTGCGCGCGGGGCGGCCTCGTGGACGAGCAGGCGCTCGTCGCCGCCTTGAATTCGAAGCATGTCGCGGGCGCGGCGTTCGACGTGTTTGTGGAGGAGCCGGCCACATCAAACGTCCTGTTCGGTCATCCCAATGTGATCTGCACGCCACATCTTGGCGCGGCGACCACGGAGGCGCAGGAGAACGTGGCGCTGCAGGTGGCCGAGCAGATGTCGGACTATCTTCTGACCGGCGCGATTTCCAACGCGGTCAATTTCCCCTCGATCACCGCGGAAGAGGCTCCGAAATTGAAACCGTTCATTGAGCTGGCGGAAAAGCTCGGCTCGTTCGCAGGCCAGCTCACGGAGACAGGCATATCGAAGGTGCAAATTACATATGAAGGCCATGTCGCCGAGATGAAGATCAAGGCGCTGACCTCGGCTGTGCTTTCCGGCTTGCTGCGGCCGATGCTCGGCGAGGTCAACGTGGTCTCCGCTCCGGTGGTCGCTAAGGAGCGCGGCATGGTGGTCGACGAGATCGTGCGGGCCTCGCAAAGCGACTACGAAAGTCTCATCACTGTCACCGTCAGGACAGAGCGCCAGGAACGCTCGGTCTCGGGAACGGTCTATGCCGACGGCAAGCCGCGGCTGGTTGATATCAAAGGCATCCGCGTCGATGCTGAATTCGGCAAGTCGATGATCTACGTGACCAACGAGGACAAGCCTGGATTCATCGGGCA
Source organism: Bradyrhizobium sp. (assembly GCF_035273305.1). Lineage (GTDB taxonomy): Bacteria > Pseudomonadota > Alphaproteobacteria > Rhizobiales > Xanthobacteraceae > Bradyrhizobium. The sequence goes on from NZ_DATEPI010000218.1 coordinate 2,729, forward strand.
TTTCGCCGGACTGCTCGGCGACGCCAAGATCAACATCGCGACTTTCCATCTCGGCCGCAACAAGCCCGGAGGCGATGCCATTGCGCTGGTCGAAGTCGATGGCAAGGTACCGGCGGATGTGCTCGCGAAGGTGCAGGCACTGCCGCAGGTCAAGCAGGCAAAGGCGCTGGCGTTCTAGGGCTGATCCGTTCCAGCTTCTTCTTCACGCGGCGTCCACTTCGCTCGAAAACGCTTACGCTGGCGCTTGGCCGGCTATTCCTTCACCGCGCCTGTCAGCGACGACACATAGTAGTCGACGAACAACGAATAGAAGATTGCAACCGGCAGTGAGCCGAGCAGGGAGCCCGCCATCAGCGCCCCCCATTGATAGACATCCCCGGAGACAAGTTCGGTCAGGATCGCGACCGGCACCGTTTTGTTGGCGCTGCTTTGGATAAACGCAAGCGCGTAGATGAATTCGTTCCAGGACAATGTGAAGCTGAAAATGCCGGCCGAAATCAGCCCGGGCACGGCAAGCGGCAATGTGATCCGCCACAGGATCTGCAAGCGGGTTGCACCATCAACCAGCGCGCACTCCTCCAATTCGTACGGAATGGATTTGAAGTAGCCGATCAGCAGCCAGGTGCAGAACGGCACCAGAAATGTCGGGTACACCAAAATCAGCGCCATCGGGCTGTCGAACAGTCCAAACTGAACCACGACTGTCGCCAGCGGAATGAACAGGATCGACGGCGGCACCAGATACGCCAGATAGATGCCAAGCCCGACGTACGGACTGCCCCTGAAGCGCAGCCGTTCGATCGCGTAAGCGGCGAGCGTGCTTGAAAGCAGCGATATGAATGTGGCGCCGATCGCGACCGACATCGTCGTTATCAGCCAATGGGGATAGGCCGTGTCGAACAGCAGATGTTTGACGTGGGCCAATGTGGGAGAGGAGATCCAGAACGGATTGTGCGCCTTGTAATTGAGCAATTCGCCGTTCGGCTTGAACGAGGTAATTGCCATCCAGTAGAATGGGAACAGCAGGATCAGCACGAAACATGCAAGCGGCAGGTAGATCATGACCACCCGCCGCGCCCGTGAATCCCATTCCATGGTGTCAGGTGTCGAGCTTGCGACATTGCTTGATTTCGGGGAGCCGACGAGCGCTTCAGTCATTGCTCTCTCCCTGCTGCCATTTGCGCCGGGCGAGACCGAAATAGCTGAACAGCGTCGCGAATACCAGGAACGGGACCATCGAGACTGCGATAGCCGCGCCCTCGCCGAGTTCGCCGCCGGCGATGCCGCGCTGGAACGCCAATGTGGCGAGCAGATGGGTCGAGTTGATCGGCCCGCCCCGAGTGATGGCATAGACGAGCTGGAAATCGGTGAAGGTGAAGATGATCGAAAAAGTCATCACGATTGCCAGGATCGGAAGCATCATCGGCAAGGTGATGTAACGGAAGCGCTGCCATGCGGTGGCGCCATCCAGCATTGCTGCCTCATAGAGCGAAGGCGAAATGGTCTGCAGACCGGCCAAGAGCGAGATCGCGACAAAGGGAATGCCGCGCCAGATGTTAGCGGCGATCAGGGAAAATCGTGCCGGCCACGGGCTGCCGAGGAAATCGATATTGGTGCTGCGGACGTGCAGCACGTCCACGAGCAGGTAGGAAATGATCGAGAACTGCGGGTCGTAAATCCACCAGAACGCCAGAGCGGAGAGCACGGTCGGAACGATCCAGGGTAGCAGCACGATGGCGCGCAGGATGCTCTTGAACGGAAAATGGTTGTTCAGCAGCAACGCCAGCCAGAAGCCGAGGGCAAATTTCCCGAAGGTGGCGACGCCCGTATAAAAGATGCTGTAGAACACCGCGCCCCACCACAGCGGATCGCTCAGCAGGTATTGAAAATTCTCCAGCCCCACAAATAGGCCGCGGCGGCCGATTGTGGTGTCTGTAAAGGCAAGCCAGACACCCAATCCTAGAGGATAGGTCAGAAAAACCAGC